>CAZJZJ010000009.1:0-44558 GCA_964550525.1 uncultured Methanosarcinales archaeon | reverse complement strand
ACCCTCAATCTAGCGCTCTGCAGGCGCTCGCCTTAGCCGTTTGGCCATGCTCCCAACGGACCTGAAGGGACTTTCGCCATAAGATATTAATGGATTCGAACCCTCGATCTACAGCTTTCTTAGCAAAAGCTTAGAAGGCTGTCGCCTTATTTACCCAATCCGAAAGATTACCAGGCTAGGCTACAGGTCCATCTCATGTTTAGAATAAGCCCTTATTTATAAACCTTATGGCAACCATGACTTAGGATTCCTTAATTTCTTAGGTAGATAATCACTAATCACAAAGTTAAGCCCATATTTTGCTAATGCCTGCTGTTCTGCTCTTACCTTTAAACCAGACATGTGCTTGATGGCTTTTTGCCATGGCCTGTGATGTTTTACAAAAGGATCATTCTTTAGCGCATCTTTTGCTCTTTTTATGTCAACGTCCTTTAAAGGATGGCTTGGAAGCTTGTATTCAGTTATATCCCAGGGTGTAATCCCAATGAACTGCGCTCTTGGTACACAAAAGAATTCATTGATGTGTGCTGCGTTACCTGAACCAACTTTAAGAGTCCTATATATATTAAAATAACCATAAGGATCCCCATCTGTGAATACATACACAGGCAGTTTTTTCTCATCACTTATTTTTCTGATAAACCTTCTGCAAGCTCGTGTAGGTACTCCACTCATTGAAACAAGGATACAATTAGCTTTTCTCCAATAACCATGCCTGTTTAATCTTTCGAACATACCTGCAGTCTCTATAGCAAGCACAAACTTAGCATTAGTCTCAAATTTAAGATGCTCTACAGAAGCTGGAATAGAATAAGCACCTGAACCAAATTTAGTACAATCAATTTTTATTTGTTTTCCTGTTTTTGGATCTTTATCAATAACTATAAGTTTGCCAGCAACTGCACCACCATGTTCTCCAGGGATAAATCCAAGCTGTTCTCTGTTTACCATCATCATAGCTTCAACATCATCCATCACAGAATCAGATTCAGGCTGTTCTTTGAAACGAGCATCTCCCCAGTTCTTAGAAACATAATAAGCTTCTCTTTTTGTAGCAATATCTTCAGTTTCAACAAGGTTTTTTGATAATGCCATCATTCGAAGAGTCTGCGCAAATGTTTTTACAGTTGAAGCAGTAAGTGTACGTGATTTTGTTTTTCCAACTAACTCAAAATACCCATCTTTAGGATTATACTCTACATTACTTAATGATCTTAATGGTGTAACTAAGTCGGGCTGTTTTTTCTTAAGTATACCTGTGAATATGTTCTTAGCTATACTCTTAATCTCTTTTATAACATCCTTGGCTGCGGTTTTCTTCTTGCTCATTTTTTACCACCGCTTTTCTTTTCTTCTTTCTTTACTTTACCTATCTTTGCGAACTCTTCATCATACTCTAGATTCTGTGCTTTGATATCTTTAATCTTACCTCGCTTTTTCTCTAAAGTTTTCTTTAGCATTTCTCTTGTCTTAATCTCTTCTGCTTTTTTTAGGCTGAGAATCTCTCTAAGCGCACTTGCTACATGTGGGATATATTTTTCAATATAACTCCTCTTTTGAACCTCAGCATGTATCAGTCTTTTTTTCCTTACGTAAGAAGCAAGCTGCCTACCGCATTCCTGTAATGCAAGCTTGATCTCTTTGATTATCTCAGGATAATGTGCAATTGCTTCTTTACTCTCAGAAGTAAAAGGCACCCATACAGAACTCATACTTACTGCAATTGTGCAAGGACCCACTGGAAGAGAATTACTGGATTGCGATAAACCGTAAGATCTCCAGTTTGTTTGGCCAACTGCTTTTGTAGTAGAACAAGCACCTTGTTGGTATAATAACGGAACTCTGTTAGCAAACCTTATCAAATTGATTGTTCCTTCAGCATTCTGTTCACCACCATAAGCTATACCAGCTTCTATAACAAAGGGGTTACCTCTGTAAACAGAAGGCGGTCTGGTTGCTGCAACATAAAACTCTGCTTTTATCTCTTTTTTCAAACCTTTTTCAAGGTTTTTTGAACCTATCGGACTTATACAATCAGTAGGTGGATTAATCAGCCTTGTTTTATTTATACCCTCAAGTAATTTCTCTGCCATATCTCTACTCATTCTTTTCGGTTTTGTTTTTGGTAGGAGTGCAGCGTTTTCACATATATTCTTAGCTGTACCAGAACCAACTCTTGAAAACTCGTTAACTAAGAAAGACTGTAATGTCCTGTTCTCAGATGTCTTTAACATCCTTATCAAGATACCAAGTTCAACGCCGTATGGGTGGGGTTTGATCTCTTTAGATTCTACAGGTAGTCTTTCAACTGCTCTTGGAAAGATAATCTGCTCTGCTTTAGGTGTTGTATAAATAATAGTAGCATGTGGATTAGTTATTGCTGTCTGTTTTAAATATTGGTCAACAGACTGTGCACCTTTAAGATAAGATGCTTCAATATCAAGTTCAATCCTTGTACCGTGCACTTTATCCCATTCAACAACTTCTTCTTTTAATATCTCAGGAGAGTTCTTCTGCGTATTTATGTGTAATTCATAATAATGTGAAGGGTTTTTTTTGCTAATCCTAGAAGTGATTTTAGCAGCTCTACCGGTAGTTAGCTGACCGTACATCACAGAAGCACTTATACCTATACCTTGCTGCCCTCTGCTTTGTTTAAGTGTATGAAATTTACTTCCATAAAGCAGTTTTGCGAATATCTTTGGGATTTGTTTTTTTACAATGCCTGGACCATTGTCTTCAATAATTATCTTAAACCTATCATTGCCCATGTCAATAGCTTCTACAATTAACTCTGGCAGGATTCTTGCCTCTTCACATGCATCAAGGCTGTTGTCTACTGCTTCTTTTATTGTTGTCAGTAGTGCTTTTCTTTTATTATCAAAACCAAGCAAATGCCTGTTTTTTTCAAAGAACTCAGCAACACCTATTTCACGCTGTTTTGCAGCCATAGCTTCTGCTTTTGTTTTTGTCTTAGAAACATCAGTTAACTTTGTCTGTGCCATCTTCACACCCTTTTACATAAAAATAATATTACTTATTTATAAAGTTTCAGATTTTGTTGTCTCAAAACCTCTTAATTTCATATCTCTTTTCTTTTTTTCCAGCCATTTATAGACGCTGCTATGCGGGCTGCCGTTAAGTAAGGATTCTAAAGCCTTACGTGCAATACTTGCGTTCTCTGGCTCGCCAATCAGGCATACAGTCTTACCATAAACAGAAATATAACACTCTGTTAATTCTTCAACATTCCTTCTTGCTTTACCTTCTTTACCAATAACCCTGCCTTTTAATCTCATCATTGTAGTCTTAGATTTACCTGCATAATCAGCTAGATTAATCATCTCAAAAACATATTCGCCTCTTAAAAGCAACTGTGCAATCTCAGGGTTAAACCCACGACCAATAGCCTTTATAACCTCTCTGGCATTAAACAATCCAATAGCATCTTTGCCTGAAAGAAAAACATCACCTTCTTCAGAATCCACTTCTATCTTAGTCTGGGTATCGTCTTCAATCTGTTTCTTTATTTGCCCTGATTTACCTATAAGTACAGCAATCCTATCCTTAGGTATCTTCAGTTGGTACATGAATTCTTCCATTTTCCTGTGGATTTTGTCTTTGTTTAAATAATTATTCTTTAATAATCTGTTTTTTTATGTTTTTTTCCTTAAGTTTTAATCCTTTTTTATTGAAGAACCTTACAATATTCTTAATATCTCTATCTAGTAGCTCTTTAGCTAATGGCGACTTTATAGGGCTGCATTGCGAGAAATCAATGAATACAGGCTGGTTATTGTGGTTAAGTATATTGAATTCAGATAAATCTCCATGAACAAGTTTTGCTTTGAATAGCTTTTTCATGTTGCTTACTGTTTCTTTTGCAAATTTCTTTTTATCTTTTGGTTCTAGGTCTTTTAACTTTGGTGCTGGTTGGTTATTTCCAACGAACTCTTCAATTAGCACATTATTCAAGAACGCTATTGGTTTAGGTACCTTTACACCAGCTTCCCTGGCCTTTAATAGATTCCTGTACTCTCTCTGTGTCCATGCAAATATGATCTTTCTTCTTTGTTTTCTTAGATGCTGATACCTTGGATCATATTTAATATAATCATACATCTTATTGAAGTCACATGACTCCAATCTATAGATCTTTACAATAACCCTATCCCCTGCTTCTGTTTTGGCAGTGAATACATTGGCTTCTTTACCTATACAAATAGGGCTTTCTAGGTCTTTATAATGCCCCTGGGTGCTCAGTTTGAATAATGTGCGTAATGTAAACTCATCAAACACATTCTTATACACTTTCCATTTTTCTTTTGATTTTTTTGACATTAGATTTAGCAAGATAAGGGAGTATATAAATATTGACTTAATTGCTTGGTTGTGTAGATTCAGAGACCTTTTTTACTATATTCTCTGCAAATGCAATATCTACTGGGCGCTCATGTTGTAGTAGGTATGTGAATACTAACCCTACGTAATCCTTTAATTCTGCATCGTCTTGTGCACGGTAAGAAAAAGACTCAAATACTCCGCCTCCTATCATTGATGCAACTCCTAGTCTACTAAGTACGTAGCGTGCTTTTTCTAAGAATAAATCGTGGCCTTTGTATAAAAGAGTGATTTGTGCATCTTTAGGGCCTATATACATATCAACGATAGAATCCAAATCATCTTGTGTTATCAGTGGTTTTTGTAATTCTTCATCTAGGGAGGTGCTTTTTATTGTTACAGATAGCTCATTTTCTCTTAAGACCACTGTGACTTTATAGCCCTCTCTTGGGTATGTTCCTGGATTCAACGGTACTATTTCTTGTTGTTTCTTCCCCATGATGTAGGGGTTTTTTGCTTAATATTTAAATGTTATTTAGCTATTGACCACATATAATCTGCATACGCTCTTAAGCCGTCTGATAGGTTTTTTGACCTTATCTGGATAAATATTTCATCCAAACCAATTGAGATTAATGTTTTTTCTTTGTAGATAATGAATACAACAGGAGTAAATAGCTCTTTTTTTAGATATTTCACTTTAGTCAAAGCTATTGGCGATAGTTTTTTTCCGATATCCTTTGCCAACTCATTTACAATAATCTTGCATTTAATCCCTTGTTTTGCTCTCTTCTTATGGAAATGAACTACAAACCTCTCAAAATGAGGTGTAAACTTAGAGATTCCAAGAACATAATACCCCTCTCCTTTTTTCAGTGTTTTAAGAATGTCATCAAAACTGGTTTGCGCACCTTTCATGCCTTTGAATACTTGAGTTTCTGAACCAATTCCAGCCATGCTTCTCTTTAATTCTAGTTCTGGCAAGAGTTTTTTTATCTGCTCTTCTTGTTTCTTTAGGTTATTCTCTTTTTCCTGGATATAATCTAAGATCCTAGAAGGAGGTGCTGCTTCAAAATACTTAGTGCCTGCTTTTATGACATAACTTGCTAAGCCTTTCTGGATCAGTTTCTCTAATAATTCATATATCTTACTAGAAGCTGCCTTAGATTTATCCACAATAGGGCCTTTTGTGGTAGAACCCAGCTCTAATAATGCGAGATAGACCTTAATCTCAGAGTTAGTCAGCCCTATGTTTCTTAGTATTTCTATGTCCATTGTTGTTTTCTTGGTTTTCCTGTATTTAAACCTTTCTATCAATCCCCCGTAAGGGGGGCTTAAAGCTTATATATTTTTGTAACTCTTAGATAGTAAAAGGTTTGCTCTTACCTTAAAGAGCGGAGATGATTGAAGATGGAAACGATTTTTTTTGTAAGGCATGGAGAATGTCCACGAGATTATGTAGCATTTAATAAGGGTTTAAATGTTTTAGGTAGAGAGCAGATAACAAAAACAGCTGAAGAAATAAAAAAGCAGATTCAGGATTCTGGTCTTGAGAAGACTATTCTTTTTTATGGTCCGAAGAAAAGGGTAGAAGAATCTGCTGAGATTATCAGAGACATATTGGAACCATTATCACCAGATGTACAGCTTAGAGAGGAATTAACTCTTAGATCAAACGATTATGAAAATATAGGAGAAGCGCATGGATTCTTTTATCCAAATGTGCTTAATAATGAAAATTATGATTGTGCTATCTTAGTAAGCCATGATACTACCCTTTACAATATGTTCTC
Organism: uncultured Methanosarcinales archaeon; assembly: GCA_964550525.1. Taxonomy (GTDB): domain Archaea; phylum Nanobdellota; class Nanobdellia; order Woesearchaeales; family JANQNQ01; genus CAZJZJ01. The sequence goes on along the minus strand of CAZJZJ010000009.1, from coordinate 38,424 downwards.
ACGTCTTGGCTGTATAGAAAAGGGAGAGTATACCAAAGTAGATTTCAAAACAGATTCTGATGGTGGTAAAAGGCTTGAAAAAATAACAAGAGGAAAGAGGAAAAACAGACCAGATCAACTTGATTATACTGTAAAATGTTTATGCAATTCACCTGAAACAAACTATGAACCAGAACTTGTTAGGTTTATTGATTCTAGGATTGAAGAAGGAGTTTCAGAGTTGAATATTGGTCTTTGGGAGAAGTGTAGCCCTTATCTTGGTGTTGACGGAAATCATAAATTTTGTGATGAAGAAACAGTTAGAAATGCTTCAAGGCTAATAGAAAAATATGGGTCTGAACACGGTGTTACTCTAAAATTCTGGTCATGTAATAAGCCTGAAGAACTTTCTGCTAAGCATGCAGAGGAGTTATCAAAACAAGATTTGTATGATCATAGCAATCGTCATAGGGAAATAAGTGGCATGCGATTATATGCATATGTAAAAGACAGGCTTGCATAAAACGGAGGCGAATGAAAAATGTTAAAACCAGAAAAAATAGATTTTGTGACTAAATGTTTATGTACTAGCTATCGTGAGCATGTGCACGATTTGGTAGATTTCCTAGATAAGAAAGCTAAAGAGAAATCAGATGAGCCACTGGAACTTAATATAGGTCTTCATCTTCCACATTACCTTGCAAGCTTTGATTGTTCTAAGGAAACAAAAAAAGCTGGTTTAATATTAAGGAAAAGGTATGAAAAAAACCACAATTTAAAACTCAATTTTTGGCGTGGACTTGTTGGCGTGTGCTATTCAGGGCCAAAAGTCAATGATATAGGGGATTCTATTGATTGGATTGATGGACATGATATAGAATTTCTGGGTTTTCATGTTGAAGAGAAATTCCTTGAGCAGAGGATAAGACCAGCAACAGACAGAGATAGAACTCCTACGATGGACAGATTGAATGAACTTAACAAGTCAATTGATTACTTTGTAAATGAAATTCATTCAAAATTTCCTGATTTAACCTTAACTAAACAAACAATGGCTTCTGTGATGAATTATTTTTTGAAGAGATATGCTGATATAGATAGTTCATGGATGTATTCTACAGAAGTGGCTACAGCAAAACGTGAATTATCTACTGCTTCAAAAATGTGGAGTGAATGTAGGTGTGATCCTGGGTGGATTATTGAAGATCATTATCGTGAAAAGCATGCCAAAATGAAGGAAGTTCTTGCAAAAAAATTAAGCCTTCCTAAAGAACAAGAAGAACTGTTATTAGGCAAAGCAATAGGTAGAGTATATGAGCAATTTAAATCTCTTAGGATTACAGAATTCTTACCTACTGACATTGTTTATGATATTGGTTATAGGTTATTGAAGGTACAGATCTACAAAGAATTAGACCTTCCTGAAGAAGAAAAGGCATTGTTGCTAGATGGTGTGATGGGTTGGTTGTGTGTAACTCCTGGGACAATGCATGAACAGGTACAAAGTAAATGTTTAGAGGGGTATGTTGAAAAATATGGTATGGATCAATTGAAAAAGAATATACCGTTGATAGAAAAGAAATTCCATCGGTTGATGTATGCTTCTGAACATGCTCGTATAAGGGTTTACCATGCTGGAGAACCATTGACTTATAGGAACATGTTTTCGCCACATCCAGATAAGATTAAGTTTAGGATGACTGAGATTGGCAGTAATTATGCAAAGGTGGTTGTTGGAGAAGCGAAATAAGGGTTAAACATACTCTCCACCAACCATTCACCACTCCCAAATACTCACAAAAACGAAAGATTTATATACTTGTTCTCCCTATAAAATAGTAACAAATATGGGGTTTATTTCCTCGTTTATATTTAATAATCAGCTGAAAAGATGCTTTTCTGCTGTATCACAGACAAATTAGGGCTATTATGGTTATCTAAACACCTCTTTTCCCCTTTAAATGCCTTTCGGGGCATTTTTAGGGGTTTTTCATGCTTAGAAGTGCAGAATTCTTCGGTATTCTGCCATTTCTACAAACCCCTCCCCTAGCAAATGATCTTCGGGTTGTTTGCTATGGGACCTTTTTAACTTGAATTAGAGGTTTAGTTTGAAAACCGCTTTGTAGAAAATCTTATTCGGCTAACGCCTCACCGTTGCCTGCATTGCCACAAAAACGTGTCAATGCAAATGCTGGCAACGACAGACTTTCTACAAATCCTTTGAAAACCAAAGGTTTTTAAACATTAGATACATCCAAATTTATGCTCAAGCATTGTGCAAATGGGTCCTTTTAGGAGCTGAAACATCTTGTTTTGGCTGGGATTTTAAGACACTCTTGCGCAATTCAGCCCGTCACGAGAGTACTCAACGGAGCTTACGACAAAGTCAAGCTATGAGGTTGGGAGTTAGTGTTACGGGCAACAAACACTTTAAAATCATGATTACAAATAACAGAACAAGCAAAAACCTTGTTATTATCATTCAATCATTCATTCAATTCAAATAAGCAAAGGAAAGGTTTAATAGGTAATTTAAGGGTAAAATCAAAGCTTGTTCTGTATGTAAGAAAATTAAAAATATCAGAAAAGTATTAGAATCATTTGATCATAATTCAATATTAATTGTTGGCATATGGGCGGTTTTAATGCTATTTCTGAAAACCAAATGGAGGAATGATAAAAATGGGTAAAATAAGCCCGGTATCTTCAAAATATATAGTTCATGCAAATATCAACATAGAAGGAGTGGTAGATAAACCTGATGTCATAGGTGCAATTTTTGGACAAACTGAAGGTTTACTTGGCTCTGATTTAGAGCTTAGAGAGCTGCAGAGAAGCGGTAGAATAGGTAGGATTGAGGTTACGATCGATACAAGATCAGGTAAGAGTTCTGGTACTATTATCATACCTTCTTCACTTGATAAAGCAGAAACATCAATAGTAGCAGCAGCTTTAGAGATAATTCAAAGAATTGGTCCTTGTAATGCTAAGATACATGTGGGAAAAATAGAAGATGTAAGGGTTAGCAAAAGGAAGTTTGTGATTGAAAGGGCTAAAGCATTGCTTAAACAGATGATGGATGGCGTACTGCCTGATAGCCAGGAACTTGCTGATGAGGTTGCATATTCTGTAAGAGTAATGGAAATACAAGAATACGGGAATGATAGGCTTCCAGCAGGACCAGCTGTTGATGAAGGCGATGAGATCATTGTTGTTGAAGGTAGGGCAGATGTAGTTAACCTGCTTAAACATGGGATTAAAAACGCTATCGCAATGAACGGTACTTCAGTACCTCAAACAATAATCGAGTTGTGCAAAAGAAAGATTGTTACAGTTTTTGTAGATGGCGATAGGGGCGGTAACTTAATCTTGAAAGAGTTAACTGCAATAGCTGATATTGACTTTGTGACAAGGGCTCCAGCAGGTAAAGAAGTTGAAGAGATTACAAAGAAAGAGATACATAAAGCGCTTAGAAGTAAAATCAGCGGTGAACAAGCAAAACTAGAGTTAAGCCAAACCACTGAGAAAGACGAGCAGCAACCTAGAAAAAGGTCTTTCTTTTCAAGGCCTCAACAGCAACAGTCTAGACATACAACTCAACAGCAAAGATACACAAAGAAAAAAGTTGAGATGACTAGTAACGAGAAAACAAAGTTCAAATCTATGCTTGAAGATCTTATTGGAACAAGAGGGGCCTATGTCTTAGATAATAAACTGAATATACTAGGTAAGGTACCTTTAAGTGAATTAGCAACAACAATCAACAGCTTAAATACACCTGTCTATGCATTAGCACTAGACGGTACTGTTGATAGAAGCCTTTTACAGATTGCAGAAAAGGTTAATGTTAAGTTTGTTGTAGCAATGGATTCTAAAACAAGATCTAATAAGTGCGAGATAGTCACTGTTAATGATTTGTAAGCATTTATTTTTTTCTTTTATTCACAACTATTAGCGAATGCTATAAGATTATCCTTGCTTAAAGTGCCTTCTTTAATTTCGCTTGTGGAGACACAGATAAACTGAGGTACTTTTGTGCTTAGTTTATCTTTAAAGCAGCTTTCTATAAGCTCTGAATCTTCATTAGCTTTGATCTTAAGAAATTTGTAACCTTCTTCTTCAAGCTGCACAACTATTGGCACCATTGTTTGGCAAGCTGAACACCAATCTGTGTAATAGAATACAATTGTTTCTTGATCAAGACTAAGGTTAGCTGCACATTTGTTGACTACAGGCTCTTCCTCTACTTGTACAGGTACTTCTACTTCTGGCTCTTTTATTTCCTCTAGATCAACCTCTACTTCAGCTCCTTCTAGATAGATACTGATTGGTGTATTCTCTTTCAATTCCTTAACATAGTCCATAACTGCTTCTTGTTGTTTCTCTGACAGAAGTTTTATCCTTATATCTTCTTTAACATCTTCAAAGGATGTTTCTTGCGATTCTCTTTTTATTATATGGTAACCAAAATCAGTCTGTACTACACCTGAGATTTCATCCACTTCTAAGCTGAATGCAGCTTCTTCAAATTTGGGTACCATCTGCCCTTTACCAAATGAACCTAGGTCACCACCTTGTTCACTTGAAGGGCATGTAGATTTCTCTTTAGCAAGTTCAGCAAAATCTGCCCCTTCTTCTAGTTCTTTAAGAAGTTCTTCAGCTTCTTCTTCTGTTTCTACTAAGATATGTCTTGCTCTAATTTCTCCTTCGGCACCTGCAAACATCTCAATGTTCTCATTATAATACTCTTCAGCCTCCTCATCGCTAACAGTAATGTCTTTTAACACTGTTTCATTAAGGAAAGTAGCGATCATTAACTGTTTTTTATACGCAGATCTAAGGTCTTCCATAGATAAACCCTGCGCATTAAGTTCTTCAAACAGCTGTTCTGAAGTAATCATGTTTTCTTCCATTAGTTCTTCTATAACAGCATCAACCTGTTCTTCAGTTATTTCAATACCTTGTTTAGTAGCTTCACTAAGAATTATCTTCTCACCAATCATCTGGTCTAATACCATGTCCTTGCTTATTGTTGCTCTGTATATCTCAGGTATCTTACTATACTCCTCTTCTAATTCATCGAACGTAATAACCTCTTTATCTATCAAAGCAACAGCTTTGCCTGTGAGCGGTTGTTCAATCTGCTCTTTAGGCATGTAAGGTTGTTTCAAAAAAACATATACTAAAACTACAGCTGCAATTATAATAAGAAAGCTTAGCAGTTTAGTAAACTTAAATCTTCTTTTTTCTTTTTTAGGAGAATTACTCTCAATTTCAATCGCATCCATAATATTCACCCCGTTGTATGTTAGAATAATGGTTTAGTAAATAAAGTTTACTGAAATTCTTGTTTTTTACGTAATCACCAATTAATGTCAAAAACCATTAGAAAAACATATAAACCCTTTAACCAATATTGTGTTTTATGTACGATATAGTTATTGGAAGAAGTGAGAAGGATAAAGCTCAGTATGGTTTAACAGGTACAATTCTGCTTGGTAAACATTATGTTAAAATGGGCCAAGTTACATCTCTTTCTAACAAGGTTTATATGGATGTAACCAGGAGCCATGTTGTTTTTGTAGTAGGTAAGCGTGGTAGTGGAAAATCTTATTCTATGGGTGTGATTGCTGAAGGTATGGCTAATCTTCCTCCAGAGGTTTCTAATAATCTCAGTATTATTATGTTGGATACAATGGGTGTTTACTGGACTATGAAATATCCTAATCATAAGGATGAAGAGCTTTTAGCAGAGTGGGGGCTAGAAAGCAAACCACTTAATGTACAGATCTATACACCTATAGGTTACTATAAAGAGTATAAAGAAAAAGGTATCCCTACTGATTTCCCTTTTGCAATTAAGCCAAGTGACCTAGATGCTACAGATTGGAGTATCACATTTGAGGTTTCTCAGAACGATCCTATCGGTGTACTGGTAGAAAGAGTAATCAATATGCTGAAAAAAGAAAAACCAGATTATTCGATTGACGATATAATTGCTGCAGTTAAAGAAGATGAACATTCTGAGCAGAATGTTAAGGACGCAGTTGTTAATAGGTTTCTTAATACAGAAAGATGGGGCTTATTTAGCGAGAAAGGTATGGATTTTAAGGATCTTGTTCTAGGTGGCAAGGTAGCTGTACTGGATATGAGTTGTTATGCAACAATGCCAGGCGGTGCTGCAATTAAATCATTGGTTATTGGTTTAGTAGCACAAAAACTATTTATCCAGCGTATGGTAGCAAGGAAGAATGAAGAGTTTGAGTTGATCCAGAAGTCTACACACTTTTTTGGCGAAGAAGAAGAAGAGAAGAAAAATAAAATGCCTTTGGTGTGGTTAGTTGTTGATGAAGCGCACGAATTTTTACCTGATAAAGGGAAAACAACAGCAACCCTGCCTTTAGTCACAATACTTCGTGAAGGACGTGAACCTGGCATTTCTTTGATACTGGCTTCACAACAACCAGGTAAGATACATACAGATGTAATGACTCAATCTGATATTATTATTAGCCACCATCTTACTGCGAAGATAGATACAGATGCTTTGGGTATGTTGATGCAGAGTTATATGAGAGAAGGTCTAGATAAACAGCTTAACATATTGCCTAAGGTTAAAGGTGCAGCAATTGTGCTAGATGATAGTAATGAACGGCTTTATCCTATTAGGGTAAGGCCAAGGTTTACCTGGCATGGCGGTGAAGCGCCTACAGCTTTAAGAAAGATCAAAAAGAAAATCTAGGGGGTGTTTTTTATGGGGTTTAGTAAGAACTTTCCAAAAACTATGGAGGGCTCTAATTATCCTAAATGGATAGAGGTCTCTTTAACAGATGAAGAAGAGAAAGAGCAGGAAGAATTAGCTAGGAAAGATAATATCAGAATAATGGCAGAATGTGTTAATGATGCCAAAGGTGTTTTCTCTGGCAATGGTCTTAAGGATTACCAGACAGATGTTGTTAACATGGCTATTGCTTTATTCGGTAAAAGAGCTGCTTATTCAGTGCATTGGAAAGAGAATAAATGTAAAGAAAAATTCGATAAGGAACACAAATAATTTATTTTCTTCTTTTATTCGGTTCAAGCGAATAGATGCTTGCTATAAACATTATTCCGAAAGCAAATGAAAACGCTGTACCCCAGCTTAGATTAAACCTACCTGAGATTGTAAACGAGATAGATATCATCAACCCAAGCACACTAATCAAAAAAAACGATGATGGTAATGGTGCTTTTTCAAAATCCATTTTAAATTCACCTCTCTCTTTTAATCAAACCTGCCTTTAACCTTGTATTTATCATTATTTAATATTTCATCTATATAATACCTATATTCTTTATTACCTTGATTCATTTCCTTAAATATGTATGCAATTATGAATAAGGCAGCTAGACCAATTAGTATCCTCTTATCAACCATCAATAGATTCCATATCATACTAGTTTTTATGTGGTTTAGTGTTTATAAAACTTTCTAATTTTTATGAACAAGAATAAGGCAACAGCAATCGAGACAAAGATTAGTATGTCTGCAGTATTACCTGTTTTTCCTTCTGTAACACCTGTTGCAAAACCTGTTAACGGCGAAACCTGCCTATAGATTGGTTTAAGGATGTTTGTGAAATCCACTTTTGCAGGTTCTTCTGTCGTTATTCTGGCTTTCACCTGTTTTTTATTGTAAGTAGCTTTATTACAACTTCTTTTTATTTCAGGTGGGTTGGAGTTTCTACATTTTACTATAGCTGTACAAGTTCTTGTTTGTTGATTGTTAATACAGCTAGACCATTCAGTGCAGTTCCATTGTTCTTTGCAGACATAGGATGTAGTATATCCTCCACCAAGATTGCCTCCAGTGTCTCCATTATCATTGATTTGTTCTTCCTCCTCCTCTTCTACTATCTCTTCTTCTGGTTCTGGAAGTGTTATCTGCATTGCATTATTGCTTTCATTGATTTCATCGATTATACTATTAAGGTCTGCAACTGCTGATAACCTGAAATGGGTTTCGTTGCTAAAATTCAGCACTATTGTTTTTGAGTTTTGTTTTGTAAGTTCTGAATAAAAGTATTGTTCAGAATATGTTCTGTTATCATATATGTCTAAATAGACATTGTATGCATTTCTGTTTCCTATATTCTTTATAGTTACATTAGCTTGGGTTTTGTTTTTACTTAGGTTTTTGTTTGAATAGGTTATGTCTATTGTTAGATCTGGCAGCTCTGTGTTTATGAATTCATCGTAGTTGTACTGGTTTGTTGTGTAAGGTTCAAATTCTTGGTGTTTTGTGATGCTATCTTTTTTTATTGTTATGTACTTGATTAAGTATGGGCCGTTAAGCTCTGATTTTCTTATGCTTGAGCCGTTGATATCTAGTTGTATGTTGTGATTGCCCTGGCCTAATGTCTCTGTTTTTGTTGTTGTTGCTATGAAATTATTGTAAAGATCATACAGGGATAGTTCTGAAGTATAAGTGCCTGTTTTTTCTATGAATACAGTTGCTGTTATCCTTAGCATGTTGTTTGTTTTTTCATCTTGATAACTGCCTGTGAACATTGTTGGAGTGGTTAATTCTTCTAGGTTGGCTTCTATTGTGTAGTTGAAGTATAGATCATAATCGTTTGTTTTAATCAAGTAGAGCCTGCTTATGTTCATTTCTTTTTGTTTTATCTCTTTTGCATTGAAGAATAGATGCGTGTTATTAGTTACATTACTGATTAGGATTTCATTGTTACCTGTTAAATAGCCAGTTACATTAGTTGTGTTAATGTTTATTGCTAATTTGTCAAAGAGAGAATCTGAATTATTATCAAGCCATTCATGAGAAATTATGTTAATATTTGTCCTTTCAAACAATGTTTCATTAAAATAGAATTGGTAAGCACTAAGGTTTCTATACAGCAAGGTGTTATTGTAGATTGTTAATGTGATATTCTTGTTTCCTTCTGTTAATTGGATTGGGCTTATGTTAATTTCTGTGACTGCGTTTTGTTCTATTGTTAGAGTTGTTTCATGGTTGATGTTTTCTATATCTATATTAAATGTGTAATTGCCTTGGCTGTTTTCTGTGGTTATGTTTAGGGTTAGATAATCAAATAACTGGTTGTTGTCTTTATCTGTGTTATTGTGGCTGATTTGAGTTACATTAAAGTCTTCTGACACGTAATTGTAATCATATCCTGCTAAGAGTTCGTCAAGGGTTATGGCTGATATTGGTATGACTAGTAAAATCAACACTAAAAATAACATTCGCCCCCTCATTTTGTCCTCAGGTTTTCCACAACATATTAAAGTAATTCAAATGTGATTTTGCTAATTGTTTATTTGTGATTTTTATAGCTATAGGCTCTTTTGACCATTGGATTAGGATACAGTTGCTTGCATAAATAATTGTTGTTGTGGGGTTTGTAAACCTATTATCTACATATTTATATTGCAATAACTCTCTTTTTTTAAGTTTTTTCTTGAATCTCTTTGGAAAGATGGATCTTTGTTTTATTTTACGTTTTATTCTTTTTTTGTGCCATAACTCAAAATAAGGTCCAAACAGTTGTTTAAATTGTAATTGAGAAGCTAGCAGTGAAACTGGTTTTTTAGTCTCAATTATCTCTTCGAATAAAATCCTTAAACCTTTCTTGCCAATGAAAACATTTGCTTCTAGAGAAGATTTGTCTTTTGGGATTTGTTTTTTTAATTGTTTAATGTCTTTTCTTAGTTGTTTTTTAGTTAATTTGAATTCCTGCTCTTTTGCTTTGACTAAAGATAAAATAGATCCTGGGTTTTTTGCCTCAAACCACTTTACCTTGTTCCTTGTAATGAAAGAGACTAAGCCTTTGTTTACTAACCTGTCCAAAGCTTCGTATACATTTGTTCTATTTATCTTGGTTTTAGAACTTATTCTGTTAGCGTAGCTGCTTCCAGTTTTTAATAAGTGTAGGTAAATCTTAATCTCTGAAGGACTTAATCCTAATTTGGATAGGTTTTCTTCTATCATGTTTTTGTGTAGGTATTTATTATTTAAAAGTGTTGTGGTGTAGGGCGGCAACTAGGGTTTATATAATGTGGTGTGTTTACCTGGAAATGGTGGTAGTATGTCTTTGGAAGGAAGAATCATTAAGAAAATTAATTTAGTGATTGATAAGAAAGATTTGGACGTTGCTGAGCATATCAAGGAGATGGTTGGTAGATGGGGTTATGAAGTTAGGGTCTTTAGTGATATCCCTTCTACTGAGGAGATGATTAAATACTATGAAGAATCTGGTGAAGAGATTCCTGATATTAATCTGGTCGATTATAGATGGGAATTAACTGCTGAAACTTTTGGTGAGAGGACAGCTTTTGATTTTCTTAAAGAACACAGCAAGCTGAACCTTTTCTATTATTTTATCTTTAACAGCCGCGGGCCGCTTATTGGCGATCTAATTGTACATGGTGCTCCTTACTATAGGCAGAAGAAAAACCGTGGGGATGGTAAAAAGCTTAGTGATTTGTTTACGCTAGATGAAATAATGTGTGATGTTTATGGGGTTATTATGAACTACGAGATCCATAGAAAAAAGATTGTTTTATTGACTGACAACTCTGAAGATATCGAATATTATTCAAGTATTATTGAAAGTCCTCCTTCTTCTATTGTTATTAATGACACAGAGCGGTTTAAAGAGGTGAAGTTTAATACTGATTGTTTCCCTTATGTTGTTCACGGTTTTTCAGACCCAAAGTTAGCTATGGATTTTGTAATGACAAACAACACCTTTGCTGTCATGGTGCAGTATAACTTTGGTGAAAAAGAAGTGCTTAAACCAGGAGAGAAAACTTTTTGGGAAAGATGTAGAGATCTGTATCTTCCAACATATGAGGGTGAGAGAGCTTTATCTAGAGCAGTGAATTTCTCAAAAGAAGTTAATAGAGAAAGCTCCCACACCAAAGTTATCATAATCGGTATACCTGAAGAAAAAAGAAGCTTCACAGCTTACTTACTTCAAGAAGCTAAAATAGATTGGAATTTGACAGAATCAGATACTAAAGGGTCGGGTGCATGTAAATTATTGTATTCAATATTTAATGTTATGGGTCGTGATGAAAAATGAATAATGATGTTGTAATCTGCGATGATGACGAAGCTCTGGTTTATCTTATGAGTGATGAAGCTAAAGACTTTGGCTTGAATGCAGTTGGTTTTACCAAACCAAGCGAAGCATTGGAATATATTGTAAAGAGAGGAAAACGGGCTTTTAGCTATTTAATAGATATGAAGCCCTACTTACAAAGTATAATCGCTGATGCAACTACAGTATCAATCGATGGAGTTGATGGTACTAGGGAACTGCCTGAGTTACGCATACCAGAGCTTATTTTCTGGTATCTAAAATGTAAAGGAGGGGAAGATGGGTTTTATTTTATGACAATGCATTTGTCAGAAGAAGATGAAAAGGTTATAGAGAGGACAGGTGCTAATTATTTCATAAAATCCTATAAAAATCGAACCAAGATATTAAGGGAATTAGTAGGGAGATTAAAGGAATGAAAATAATATTTCCAAATGAGGAACAACGGAAGAAGTATGCTAAAGGACGGCATCCGCATAAGAAGGAATTAGAATATGCGTTGAAGTTTTTATATCACGATATAAGGGGAAGTTGTATGGCAGTTAGTAGAGATTTTGAGGATATGCTAAATGATTTTAGAAGGGGAGGAGATATAGCGGATTTTGAAGAACGGCTTGAAATGGCATATGAGGAATCTAGAAATAATAGCCTGGTTGTCAATGCAGTCCACGAATTAGGGCAGAAAACTTTGTGTAGAGATATATCCTATAACTTGGATGAGCTTATTAATTTTACAGTTGGTTATGAATCTCATTGGCAAAAAGTAACTAAGATATCACTTCCTAAAGGAGATTCTAATTACGTCTCAAGTGAAAATCTTATTTATCTACAGTTAAGAAACATGTTGTCAAATGCTTATGCTTCAACACGTCCAGAGAATAGGGAGATAAAGGTTTCATTATCCAGGCTTGAAGGAGATTATACCTATTGCTTATCTGTCCAGGATAATGGTTGCGGCATTAGTGCGAAAAAAGCCGAGGAGATGGTTAAGGTATTTGAGCCAGGCTACTCTACAAAAAAAACACCAAGTGGTATTGGTTTAAGTGTTACTAGGCGTATTCTTTATCTCTTGGGAGCTTACATGGAAGTAGAAAGTGAAGTTGACAAAGGTTCAACATTTTCTTTGTATTTGCCGGATTGAAAAAATAAAAAACTAAATCTCAACCTTAGCTTTTCCTTGCCTCTAACTTATTATATAACCATCCAAAGATATACAATCCTATGAACATGTCTATGAAACCATAGATTGCTCCAATAATACCGCCTAACCAAGTAATTGTATAGCCCGGATAGATGCTTGCAACTGCATTAAGAACTACTGCTGCGTATCCTGTAGGTACAGAGACCCAAGTCATTATTAGCATGACAGCTGCCCATACAATACCGCCTGCTAATGCAAAGTTTTTTGTATTTATTCCCATAAGATCACCTCAATGCAAATATGGTGTTTTTTATTATAAATCTTGTGTTTCGAAAGATTTATAAATTCTTAAATTTAGGCTGTTTTAGAGGTGATTCTAAATGGCAGTTCCAAAGAAAAAAGAACCTGAGTGTTGTAAGCCAGGACATTTTCCAACCTTTGCAGTTATCCTGCTTGTTGTTGGTATTCTATGGTTGTTGAATGACTTGAAGATATTTACAATAGAAATCCCATGGGTACCTATCGTAGTGATAGTTATTGCTATTGGGATGCTGTTCAATAAGTTTGTTAAGAAATAAATTCTTTTTTTCTTCTTTTTAGTAAAGTTTTTATATTACTTGGTTAGAGCTAGTTCTCATGGTAGTAAAAATCGATTATGACAAATGCTGCTGGAAAGATGGCAAGTGCACAAGCTGTAGTTGCGGCGGTAAATGTGAAGGATGCGTAGAAGCATGCCCTGTAGGAGCTTTAAGAAGAGAAGACATAGTTAAAATAGATGCAGAGAAATGTATTGACTGTGGTGCCTGCGTGAATGCTTGCAAGTATGGTGCTGTTTCTTTGAGTTAAGATTATTTATTTTTCCACAATCCATGTACATTACATAGAGCTCTAGCTGAAATGCCTTCTGTGTTTTTTAAACAGAATTCTGCTTCTGGTTTCTCTCCTACATGAAGCCGTTTTCCAGCAACAATGTCATCGTTTTTTATAATCTGTATTAGTTCAATGAAATGTTTTTCTTCCATTGGATGTGCTACAGAACCTACTTTTACCTTTAGATTATTGCCGTTGATTTCTACTACTGGAACATGTTTTTCTTTGCCTTCTTGTTCTTCTGTTTTTTCTTCTAATAGCTTCATAGGCTGACCGCAGCAAACTAATTGCCCTTGTCCAGCTTCGATAACAGAAACAACATTGCCGCAGATTTCGCATTTGTATATCTCGTTTATTTTAGTCATTGTAATCTCTCCTCAGATAGTTTCAAATGATCTTCTTCTACTTCAACAAAAGCTTCAAAGATCTGTTTAACTCTTTCATTCTCTGCTTCAGCTGCAGCTTTCTTGTAGAACTCTATAGCTCTTGTCTCTCTTGCATGCGAATCTTCTAAATCTTCTTTGTAATCTTCAGAGCAAGTATCATCTCCTTCAGGGATTTTGTCTAATTTCAGTATCTTTCTCCAGACAGAAGCGTGTTCTTTTTCTACTTTACCTAAAGCTTTGAAAAGTTTCTGGGCTTCAAGCTCTTTTACTTTCTTAGCAGCACAGAAATAGAATGTTGTGTTGCTTATCTCAACTTTTAAAGCATACTCAGCATTAGCTTTATCCTTTTCATTCAATTCAACATCAAAATTAACTTCTGCTTCATTGAATTCCTTTATGAACTTCTTTTTTGCACCGCAGAACGGGCAATTAGCAGGAGCTTCATCCCCAATATAAGGATCTCCGCATATCTCACATCTCCATAGTTTTGTCATTTTTTCAATACCTCCAAGTATTTCTGTGGAACATCATATCCCAAACCATGCATATATTTAATTATTCTCTCTGCATGCTTCACATCAGCTTGATGCAACTCTTGGAATTTCTCCATAAGTCTGGGGAATTTATAGTTTGTATTAGTTTCATTAGTCAAAACATCCTGTAGATGCGTTTCTCCTGCAGAAGATTCTAACTCTAATGCTTTCTCTAGTGCTTCTCTTCGTGTAGGGGGATTTACCCTATATTGCTGAATTAATGCTGTTAAGGCTTTATTTGTTTCAACCAAGTCTTCATAATCTTCATGTAATAACTCCGGAAGCAAACCATCTGTTATTAGTTTCTCAACACCCCTTATTAATGATGCATGGCTTTTCTCTTCAAGAGATAATCTCCACCAAAAATCCTGATCTTCTGGGAATGCGTTGGAAAAGATCCCATAAACCTCTGATACGTTCTTCTCAAGGTTTACAGCTTCATCTATTAGATCTTTAACACTGTACTTTTTTTCTTCTACTTTATAAGCCTGACTAACATCCATCTTACTATCAATTGTATTTCCTGGCCTATATTCCATCTTAATCCCCAAAATGAGGTTATTGACTAATTCTTTTTAAACTTTTTCTTTAATTGTACCATCAATCCCAACAACAACTTTCTTAAGAGTAATCCTCTTGCCTGATTCATCCAACGCCTCTTCAACAATTTTGTAAAGCCCAAAACAACAAGGCACTTCCATGATTGCAACAGTTATTGAATTTAGATCATTCATTTCAATGATTGATTTAATCTTTTCTTTGTAAGCGTGTATATCATCCAGTTTAGGGCAACCTATTGCAATTGCTTTGCCTTTTATTAACTGTGAATGTAAATTGGGATTGGCAAAACCAACACAATCTGCAGCTATAAGTAAATCTACATCTTTGAAAAAAGGAGCATGTGGCGGCAACAAGTTTAATTGTATAGGCCATTGCCTTAATTCAGAACTTTGTTCTAATGAATTTCTTTGTTTTTGTTCTTTGTTAATCTCCCTCATCATTGTACCTGGACAACCGCATGGCATCTTTGGCTTTTTTTCCAATGGAACCTCTATCCCTTTCTCTTTCAACACTTCAATCGCCTCCTGTAAGAATTTATCTTCACCATGGTCTCTAAGATGCTCTAGATGAGCTTTGATCGTATTCTTGCCTTGTTTTACAATATTCCCCATGACTTTTCTTTCATCGTAAGGCTCTGCTTCTCTTTCCACAACTTCTATAGCGCCTTCTGGACAATGTCCGATACAAGCTCCAAGACCATCGCAGAATAAATCAGATATTAACCTTGCTTTGTTGTCAATGATCTGTAAAGCACCTTCTGGACAATTAGGAATACATAATCCGCATCCATTGCATTTTTCTTCATTTATCTTGATTATTTTTCTTTTTACCATTGTATTTACATCCCTAAGTATAGATGAACAGCTAGCAGGAAAAAGAGGTGCATCGAAAACCTGCTAGTTGTTCACCAGATTAAACTTCTCCATAGATCCTTTTGAATCTGATCAACAACATTGCTATCATCGAATAACTCTTCGAAAGCAGTATTCAAGCTTTCATCTTCATAACATTGCCCTGCATGGCATTTAATCTTCTGGTTCATAACCCTCACCCCGCACTTTTATTCAATTCTTTGACTAATTCATCAACATCAATACTGTGTGAATTTGCAGCTTGCTCTAAAGATTCCCAGGTTGCAACACTGCATCCAACACAATGCATGCCATGTTTTAGCAAAACTTTGATCAGGTTTGGATGTTTTTTTAGTATCTTTCCCACAAGCATGTTTTTTTCTATCATTTTTTACCTCCTCTAGAATATGGGTTTTCTGGAGCTTATAAAAGGCTAACTGCTATAGAATATAGGTTTTAGTTGTGTGTTTCTTATGAAATAAAGGAAAAATATTTAAATAAGTCTTGGTTATATTTTATAGCATGGCTAAAGCAAAAACATTCACGAAGTTGCAAGAGTTTAAGAAAAAATTGCATTTCAATGAGAAATTAAGTTTGGATGATAGAGATAACACTATTCTTTCTATGATACAAAAGAATCCAGAGGTTTCTCAGGATGATATTGCTCGTAAGATCAAACTTTCTCAGCCTTCTGTTGGTGCTAGGATTCGTAGGTTGAAGGATAAAGGTGTTTTAAGCAAGATACACGGAGTTAATTTTCGGGTTGTTGATCTTAATCTAGCTAAAGTAGATGTACATGCAACAGATACAGCAGCTATAATCAATGAATTCAAAGACTGTCCTTTTTTCCTTAATGCTTTGATAACCTCAGGCAGGTATAATCTTTCTCTTCTTTTTATGGCAACTGATTTGAAAAGATTGGAGGGTATAGTCAACCATCATCTGCGAGGTAACCCTAAGGTTAAGGATCTAGAGATGAATATAGTTATTTCTACTGCTAAAGACTTTGTTCTGCCTTTAAACATTGATTACGAGAATAAAGCTCAGATTAATTGTGATCAAAGCTGTGAACATTGTGTTGAGTAGTTATTTCTTTGTTTTTTATGTTAATCCTTTCCACTGGACACCCACTGGACAAGTGAAAAATGAAGTTTTAGGCTCTATAGTGGCTTTTTTTCTTGGTTTTACCTTTTTCTAAGCCACTGGACATATGCGCATAAGCTATTTAAATGAATCTAGACTACCTATACTTATGATTAAGAACTTTGACCCTAGACTGTATCAGCAGACTATTCTAGCTACAGCTATAAACTATAACACTTTAGTTGTGCTACCAACTGGTATGGGTAAAACAATGGTTGCAGTTATGTTGGCTGTACAGAGATTAAGGCAGTATCCGAAATCAAAGATACTAATCCTATCACCAACAAAGCCTTTAGTTGAACAGCATATGCGATCTTTTCAAAGGTATACTGAAATCAACGCAGACAAAGTTGTAATGTTCACTGGCACTATAAAGCCAGAAAAAAGAGCAGAGATGTGGAAAGATGCACAAATTATAATCAGTACACCACAGGGCCTAGAAAACGATATAATAAACAACAAAATCAATCTAGAAAATGTTTCTTTAATCACATTTGATGAAGCGCATAGAGCTGTAGGTAATTATTCATACTGCTGGATTGCTAAACAGTATAGAAAGCAGGCTAACTATCCAAGAATACTTGGGCTAACAGCTTCTCCTGGCAGTGAACAAGAAACAATAAAAGAGGTTTGCAAGAACCTAGCAATCGAAGAAATAGAAATCCGAACAGAAGAAGACCCTGATGTTAAGCCATATATTCAGGATATAAAAATCAACTGGGAAAAAGTAGAATTGCCTCATTCTTTTAAACAAATCAAGAAATTCCTAGATAATTGCTATAAAGATAAATTAAATCAAGTACATAAGTATGGTTATGTAAGGAAAGGTAGATACTTCACAAAAAAAGACTTACTGCGCGCAATGGGTCAAATGCATATCCAGATTTCGCAAGGTAATAAGGATTTTGCTATACTTAAATCAGTTTCTCTATTAGCAGAAGCTATGAAAGTACAGCACGCAATAGAATTATTAGAAACTCAAGGTATTACCCCTCTATTCCAATACATGGAGAAGCTTAACACAGAATCAAGAACTTCTAAAGTTAAAGCAGTGCAAAACCTAGTTAGAGACTTAAATTTCAGGTCAGCTTTCATACAAACACGCAACATGTTCCAAGCTGGAGTTGAACATCCTAAACTGGTTAAATTAATGAATATACTAAAAGGGGAAACTAAAGATAAAGATATTAAGATAATTGTTTTTAATCAATACAGGGATTCTGCTGCTAAAATTACTGATGAGATCAATGAAATAAAAACTGTAAACGCAAAACTCTTTGTAGGCCAAGCTAAGAAAAAAGGTACAGGCCTAACTCAAAAGAAACAAATAGAGATGTTGGAACAATTCAGAAATGGAGAGTTCAATGTTTTAGTAAGTTCTAGTGTAGGTGAAGAAGGCCTAGACATACCTGCAGTTGATATTGTTATTTTCTTCGAACCAATACCAAGTGCAATAAGAACCATCCAAAGGAAAGGACGTACTGGTAGATTAGAAAAAGGTAAAGTGATTGTACTTTTAGCTAAAGGTACAAGGGATGAAGCTTATAGGTGGAGTGCGCATCATAAACAAAAAAGGATGTTTAGGAATTTAATAAATATGAAGAATGGTTCAACTAACTTAAAACCAGAACCAATACAACAGCCTAAACTAAAAGACTTCTCAGAAAAACCAAAAATCTATGCAGATTTCCGAGAAAAAGGTACTGGTATAATTAAACAACTTATAGATTTAGGCACTAAAATGAAACTTGAAACTCTGGCTGTAGGAGATTATGTTTTATCAAGAAGATGCGTAGTGGAATTCAAAACTACAAAGGATTTTGTTGATTCCATAGTTGATGGAAGATTACTAGAACAAGCCAAGCAACTGAAATTTAATTTTGAAAAGCCAATTTTAATTGTTGAGGGTGAAGAAGATATCTACGGTATTAGAAAGATACATCCTAATGCAATCCGAGGTATGTTAGCTACTTTAGCAGTAAGCTATGGCATACCTATATTATACACAAAAGATAACCATGAAACTGCTTCTTTACTACACATAATTGCTAAACGTGAACAAGAAAAAGGTGAAAAAGACTTTTCTTTACATTCAATCAAACCAAGAACTCTTAAGGAAAGACAGGAGTTTATTGTTTCTTCTTTGCCAGGGATTGAATCTAAACTAGGTAAGAACCTGCTTAAACATTTTAAATCTATCAAGAAGATAGTGAATGCAAAGAAAGAACAACTACAAAAAGTTGAACTTATTGGCCCTAAGAAAGCTAAAGCTATAAAGGATATTGTTGAGAAAGAGTATGAAGAGAATTAAACCATAGCTTTCAATCTTTTAACTCGTTCTTCCATAGGTGGATGTGTTGAGAACAATTTAAAGAATCCGCCTCTAAAAGGATTTGTGATAAACAAAGCGCTAGTTGTCTTATTGCCGAAACGTAAAGGGTTTTTTCTTACGTTTGCTTCTAATTTCTCTAAAGCATTAGCTAAAGCAAAAGGGTTGTGTATTGTTTTAGCTCCTTTTTCATCTGCAAGAAATTCTCTTGAACGAGAAATAGCAAGCTGAATTATAGTAGCAATAAGTGGAGTCAAGATAGCAAGTACAAGCAACTCAATCATATTACTATCTCTGTCCCTGCCATAACCACCGAACATTGCACCCCAACGTGCCATCATAGCAACATATGAGATAATTCCTGCGATTGTAGCTGCTATTGTTTGTATTAGTATATCTCTGTTGTTGATATGCGCCATCTCATGAGCTATCACACCTTTAAGTTCATCTTTAGAAAGTAGATCCATTATACCTTTGGTACAAGCTACAGCTGCATGTTTAGGGTTTCTACCAGTTGCAAATGCATTACTTGCGTTCGTTGGAATAATATACACTTTTGGCATAGGCAGATTAAACAACCCAGCTACCTCTCTAACTATAGAATGTAATTCTGGATATTCATTCTTGGCTTCTTTAGCCCTGTACATGGCCAAAACAATCTTATGCGACCAGAAATAAGTAACCAGATTCATGATTACAACAAACGCTCCAGCTAATATAAGCCCTTCATAGCCCCAAAAACTGCCTACCCATAAAAGTAAAGCAGTTAAACATGCTAGTAACACAAATGTTTTGAGTTGGTTTTTTATCATTGTCCTTTTGGTAATTCTATTGCTTTTATTAGTTCATCTACTACTTCTTGAGGTATTGCAGATTTTACAGGTTTTTCTCTTCCTGACCAGGGTTCTGGTTCGTAAGCAAAAGCAACACCATCTATGCCTGACCTAGACATCTCTTCTTTAGTCATCAAAAAGTAAGTGTGACCTATCCATTCTTTGGTGGTTTTTACTCCAGGCCTTAAACTAAGCAATCTTTTGAATTCTCCTAGAGCATCATCAAATCTGCTGGATTCTAAGTAACATATCGCTGTCAAGAAGAAGGAATCAGGGTTTAATCCTTCAGCATGTTCACTAGCTTTTTCTTTAAGCACTTCCATCCTTGCTTCAATGTCTTTATCTCTAAGAGATTTATCTCCTAAAAATCCTGCTTGTTCATAATAACTACGGATTAATGATCTATATGTTTCAAGTATATTCAACATTGAAACATTATTTTCAGGCATTATCTCAAGTGATCTGTTATGTGATTCAAGTGATTTTTCAAGATAACCTGTTTTGTATAATAATGAGCCCATCCAACTATGTAACCTATGATCTTCAGCATAAAGTGCAAGTCCTTCTTGGCAGACTTCCATTGCAGCAGGTAGATTCCCATAAACAAAGTAAGCTTCTGTAAGATGGATAAATATCTCTGGACTTTTAACTCCTTGATCAAGCAATGTTTCATAAGCTATATATCCATCACGGACATGTACTTCTGCAACGTTATGCTCTCTTTTTCCTCTTTTGTATTCAGCATGCGCTAGATTAACTTGCGCTTCTATGCAACCAGGTTCATGGCTGAGAATTTTCTTATATGACTTAATTGCGTCTTCTAGTCTACCTTGGTTGAAGTGTGTAGTGGCAGTTTCAAAACTCATTTCAGTACGTGAATCATATTTTCCTTGTGGCAATTCATGTTCTGTAGGTTTAACTTCCATTTCAATAACCCCCGTCCTTGTTAGAATTTTTAATATTAGGTGCTATTTTAATATTGTGGTTCAAAACATAACATATATATACATGAAAACATAAAAAATACCTATGGACATCAAAAAGAGGCTTTTATTGTTGGTATTATTGTTGATTCTGCCAGTTGTTAGTGCAGGTGAGGTGTTTGATGGTTGGGTTACTTCAAAGAGCACTTTTACTGCTGATGGTATATTGTATCAGATCACTTTAGGTTCCAATCATGATAAAGCTATAATAGCAAGTAATGTAACAAGTCTTATTGTTGGGGTAGGTGATTGTGCAGAGAAGATTGGTTATAACTTTTGTTTCAAGGCAGAAAGGTTTAACCTTAGTCTTGGTTATGGTAGGATTGATTTTGAATCAGAGTAAGAGCTGCTCGTGGCGCATATGGTTGTTACTGAACTAAAACCAACTATAAAGATTGAAAGAGGGGTTTCAGATACAAAACCGAACCTAGGAGATACTATTGAGTTTACTGTAACTATAACCAATGAGGGGCAAAAGGTTGCACAGAACGCTGTGTATATCGATGAATTCCCTTCTGGGCTACAGCCCATATACAACGAACTTATTAGTGTAGTAAATAATAATGTCCAATGGGCTGGTTCTATAGTCGACGAAGTTAAGTTTAGCTACAAAGTAAAAGTAAACAAGAAAGTTGATTTTTCTTCTATAGGCACTTTAAACTATCAATACAATGGTTATCAAGGATCTAAGGATTCTTCTGCAATAAAAATTAAAGCTTCTGAAAGCCTTGGAGTTACATCGGATTTGGAAGCATCGGAGACTGAGTTATACCAAAAGGTGGAGTATACTCAGAATTTTACTAATAAAGAAGAAAATGTTGATATGCGTGTGGACAGGTTTGTGTTGACTTTAGACGAACCACTTAGGTTGACTAAGGATATAGCTGACTTGACAAAGATATCTGATCACGAGTACGAGTGGAAAGGCACACTTGGGCCTGGTGAGGGTGTTTACTTTGAATTAGAGACCTACTCAAACATGATTGGGACCCATCACATCAACTATTCAATTGACTACACCATTAATAATGTTAAACTTAACAAGAAAGGTAGTAAAGAATTAAAAGTTAAAGCAGATAAACTTAAACCTACAATTGAGTTTGCATTTGGTGATAAAGAATTGGAAAGTAATCAGAAAAGCAATGTAAGAACACTGCTTGAAAATAAAGATGAAAAGACAGTATATTATGATATTGAATATAATGTTGAAACAGATTTCATAGGAAATTTTAAGGGTAGTGTTGATAAGGTTCTAGCTTCTACAAAAGAAAGAATCTTTGAAAAGGATTTCTATGCGCCCTGGGTGGATTCTACAGTGACATTACATATAAATTTCAATGGTAAATACAGGACTTCTGCAAATGAGCGTTTTATATTTAATATCTCTGATGAGTTCACAGTTGAACCTAAAAAATTTAACTCCAGTATAATCATTGAACAGAAAGTTCCTAACGAGCTTAAAGAGAACGAAAAAGGTACAGTTATTATCAAGGTTAGGAATGTTAAGAATAAAATGCTTAAAAAGCTTGAAGTTAAGGGTATAGTGCCTGAGTATTTTAAGGTTGTTGGCAATAAAAAACATGAAATAGAAAATCTAGCTAAAGATTTTGATGACATTGTGTACTATTACGACATTATCTACAAACCGCTTGAAGAACATTATAATGTCACAAGCTTTAACACTACTATAAAAACTGAAGCAAGCTATGTTGAAAGCGGTGAGACATACCACGTGTCAAACAGCAGTACTTTTACTGTGAAAAAAGGCATAACTACGGCTAATGAAAGTGTTACACCCACTGCAGGTGAGCAGGTCGTAACTGCAGGACCTTCAGAAAATCTAAGTGAAAAACTTCAACAGAGAATAGAAGAAAAGAAAGCTGAAGCAGGTGAACCTGTTGTTGAAGTAACAGCCCAACCTGTAGAAGAAAAAAAGTCATTCTGGCAGAAAATCAAGGATTTTTTTAAGAACTTATTCTCTTGAAATAAGTATCAATACCTTCAATTTGTTTTAATTTGGTTTTCCGTTGCAAGAATTCTCTAAACTTCTTGTCAACTCTGACTCCGTGCCTTGAAAGGCCTGAATTGAGTTTACCGTATAGTTTCTTACCTTCTTTATCTAGGTCAACAAGTAGAATGCAGTCTTTATACTTAGCTGCAATATCTTCTACAACCTCAAACAGTGGTCTTCTGTTCAGTGTGATTACATTAGTAATTCCTAAGGATGCAAGCGCTGCTTTGTCTTTCTTGCCTTCGACAAGGATGATTTTGTCTGTTTCTTGTAGTTTTGTAATCCATTCTTCAAGTTCTTGCTTATATGTCATATACTATACTGAATTAGTGGTGTTTTTAAATATTACCGTAATCATTAAATATCAGCTAGGAATAGATGCTCTGGGGGTAGTATGTTAGATAAGGGCACAATTCTTAAACATTACAAGAGAAAGGATATCCAGAAAGAAATATTGCTGGCTTCTAAAGACAAGGAGGTAGTAGGTAGTTTCGATGGCAAAGGTTATGCTAAACGGCCTGATATTCTTAAGTATCCTGCAGATATAATGGAGCTTGTCAAGAACGGAGTTACATCCTTTCATGCTTCTGAGGAACTTTGGAAAAACCCGTTACAGCTTGATCCTATGATGAAGAAAAGGGATATGGAGGAGGTAAGAAAAGGTTGGGATCTGGTTATTGACATTGATACTGCTTATTGGCATTATGCTAAACTTACAACTAAGCTTATAGTTGATCTGTTGAAGCATTTTGAGATAAAGAATCTTTCTGTTAAGTTTTCTGGCAACAAAGGTTTTCATATATGTGTGCCTTTTGAGTCTTTACCAAGTAAAGTCCATGATAAAGAAACAAGATTATTGTTTCCTGAAGCACCACGCAGGGTTGCTTCTTATATCCAGGAAAGAATAAGAAGGCCTCTAGCTAATGAAATCTTGAAACTTGATAATATTAACCAAATCTCTAAGATGTCTGGTAAAAAGTTCAGTGAACTTACTAAAAAAGGGATGTTTGACCCTTTTGCTTTGGTGGACATAGATACAATATTAATCTCATCAAGGCATCTTTACAGGATGCCTTATTCATTACATGAAAAGTCAGGATTAGTATCTATCCCTATTAATCCAGGTAAAGTAATGGAGTTTGATAAATCTCGGGCTAAGCCTGTAAATGTTGAAGTTTCTGAATACAGGTTTCTTGACAGGAAAAAGTCTAAGGCAAACGAAGCAAGACAACTTTTAGTGCAGGCTTTTGATTACGAAGTTAAGACCTATGAGAAAATAACACAAAAAATAAAGTACACTGACGATGTAGATCAAAAAGCTATCCCTGTGCAATTCTTCCCTCCATGTATCATCAGAATCCTAAAGGGTTTGGAAGATGGAAGAAAAAGATCTTTATTCCTGCTTGTGAATTATCTTACAAGTGTTGGTTGGGGTTATGAACAGATTGACGAGCTTCTACATAAATGGAATAAAAAGAACAAAGAGCCTTTAAGAGAAGTACTGATTAAAGGGCAGATTAGGTATCATAAACAACAAAAAAAGAAAATTCTGCCACCAAACTGTGCAAACGGGATGTATTACAGGGATATCCTTGTTTGTACTCCAGACAATTTATGTAAAAAAATAAAAAATCCTGTGAATTATGCAAAGATTAAGACAAGGTTTTTGCATAAGAAAAAGAAAGGAAAGAAGAAAAACAAAAGGTGAACATCATGGCTACAGCACGTAATCTTGAAAAAGGAAGTTATTTTATGCTTGGTAATGAGCTTGTACAGGTGGTAAGGAAAGAAGTGGTTGTTTTTGGGACGCATTCACATAGTAAACTTAAGTTGTTTGTAAAAGGTATTGAAAGCAAAGGCACAAAATCCATTAACCTGGCGCATGAAGATAAGGTTGAAATTATGGATATAATCAGAAAAAGCGGTCAGGTGTTATCTAAATCAAACAATATGCTTCAGGTTATGGATGCTGTTTCTTATGAAACATTTGATGCTGAAACTGATCCTGGATTAATCGATGAAATAAATGAAGGAGATAATGTTACATTCATTGAGTTCAATAATAAGCGAAGAGTGCTGGATAAACGCTAACACTCTAAAATAGTAACCACTATATATAGTATAGGAGCTTTTCCTCTATATCCAATCGAAACCTTTATAAATACCCCCTATCTTCTAACGCAGTCACATATAAGTATTTAAATATACACTGAAGGTGTTTAAATACAAGTAAACCATAAATTGAGCCTGAAAAAAAGCCTTTTCAGTACGAAATTTAGGACTATTTCTACGAAAAGGGCTTTATCAAAAGGCAATTTTTTTGCATAAAGGGGGATAAAAAGAAGAGGCTTAACTAGCTAAATAAGGTTATACAATGTCGAAACGAAAAGGACCAAGACGAGGAAGTTTAAGGTTTTGGCCAAGGAAAAGGGCCAAGCGAGCTTATGCTAGAGTTAGGTCCTGGGTTAAAGGTAATGATGCTAGGCTTCTTGGGTTTGCTGGCTATAAAGTCGGTATGACTCATATTATGATTACAGACAATAAAAAAACATCAAAAACAAAGGGGCAGGATATTAGGGTGCCGGTGACAGTCATCGAATGTCCTCCAATCAAGGTTGCTTCTGTTCGTTTTTACAAAAAAACTCCATACGGTCTTTCTCTTTCTGCTGAAAAATTTGCTCAAAAACTTGACAAAGAATTAAGCAGGAAAATTGTTATATCCAAAAAGCAGAAGGAATTCAAACAACCTGAAAATTTTGATTCTATAAGGCTAAATGTTTATACTCAACCTAAACTAACAACAATTGGTAAGAAAAAGCCAGAGTTATTTGAGATTGCCATAGGCGGCAATAAAGAAGACCAGTTAAAGTATGCTGAAGAGGTTCTTGGTAAAGAAGTTAAGATTGAAGATGTTTTTACAGCAGGTCAGCAGCTTGATATCAAGGCTATTACAAAAGGTAAAGGTTTCCAGGGCACTACAAAGAGGTATGGTACATCTATACTTGCACGTAAGTCTGAGAAAACCAAACGTGGTAAAGCTAACTTAGGGCCATGGGTGCCTAAAAAAGTTTCATTTAAAGTACCTCAACCAGGTAGGATGGGTTTTCATCAGAGAACAGAATTGAACAAATATCTATTTAAGATAAGCAATAAAGTAGAGGAGATTAATCCTAAGGGCGGCTTCATCAATTATGGTAATGTGAAAAGCAGCTATATTGTATTAAAAGGTTCTATAATTGGTTCTAAAAAAAGGTTAATCCTTTTTGCTGCTGCAAGAAGACCTAGAAAAGTGCCCAAGGATGTGGCAGTAATTACATACACAAGTTTACAATCTAAACAGGGTAACTAAGAATGCAACTAAAAATACTTGATACAGAAGGAAAGGAAAGCGGTAAAGTAGATTTACCTAAGCAGTTTAGTGAACCTGTTAGACCTGGTTTAATAAAAAGGGCTGTACTAGCGATTCAAAGCCATAAAAGGCAACCTTATGGTACAGACCCAAGAGCAGGTATGAAATCTTCTGCAGAATTGTCTAGGAGAAGAAGGAAGTATAGGGGTTCTTATGGTTTTGGTATTAGTAGAGTACCTAGGAAAATCCTTAGCAGAAGAGGTACAAGGATGAACTGGGTTGGAGCTTTTGCTCCAGGCACTGTAGGCGGTAGAGAAGCTCATCCTCCTAAAGCTAGTAAGAAATGGGCACAGAAAATAAACAAGAAAGAAAGAAAAAAAGCAATCAGGTCTGCATTAGCAGCTTCATTAAGCAAACAAGCTGTTGAGAACAGAGGGCATAAAGTTCCTGATAATTATCCTTTTATAATCAACAATAAATTCGAGCAATTAAGTAAAACCAAGAAAGTGGTTGAAGCGCTTAACAAACTGAGTCTTAAAGATGAATTAAAGAGAACTTCTGTCAAAAATGTCAGAGCAGGAAGAGGTAAATCAAGAGGCAGGAAATATAAAAGGAAGGTTGGGCCTTTAATTGTTGTAGGAGAGAAATGTTCTCTTACTAAATCCTGTAAAAATATCCCTGGTCTGGAGATTGTTGATATAAGTAAATTAAACGTAGAGTTATTAGCGCCAGGAACTATACCAGGCAGGCTTTCTTTGTTCACTGAAAGCGCGATAAAAAAACTCAAACAAGATAAATATTTTATGTGATGCTAAAATGGATCCTTACAAAATTATCAAACACCCTTTGTCAACAGAGAAGTCAGTTAGGTTGATGGAAGCTGAAAATAAACTTATCTTTGTAGTAGATAGAAAAGCTAAGAAATCAGAGATTAAAAAAGCGATTGAAGAGATCTTCAAAGTGAAGGTACTAAAAGTTGGTACTTTTGTTACACATAAAGGCGAGAAAAGAGCATATGTTAAGTTAAGTGACGAAACACCAGCAATCGATATTGCTACCCAAATGGGTTTAATGTAGGTAAAATAAAGATGGGAAAAAGAATAATTCAACAAGCACGTGGAAAAGGCGGTCCAACATATAGGGCACCAAGTTTTAGGTATAAAGGCAGAGCTAGATTTAATAAGCTAACAAAGGATAAAGTTAATGGTGTAATTACAGATCTTATTCATTGTCCAGGCCATTCATCACCGCTTATGGAAGTTAAATATGATAATGATGAAACTTGTCTTATGATAGCTCCTGAAGGAGTGAAAGTAGGTGACAGGATTGATTCAGGAGCGAAGGCTGAGATCAAGCTTGCAAATACCTTACCTTTGAAAGATATACCTGAAGGTACTTTAGTATATAATATAGAAAGCAGCCCTGGAGACGGCGGTAAGTTTGTAAGATCTTCTGGAGTGTTTGCAAGGGTTGTATCTAAGATCGGTGACAGAGTTGTTGTAGAGTTACCTTCAAAAAAACAGAAATCTTTCTTTTCAGAATGTAGAGCATCTATTGGTGTAGTCTCAGGTGGAGGAAGACCTGAAAAACCTTTCCTTAAAGCAGGACTTAGGTACTTTAAGATGAAAGCAAGAAACAAATTATGGCCTATTGTAAGTGCAGGAGCTATGAACGCAGTTGATCATCCTTATGGAAACAAGAGATCATCTAGGAAAGCTAAGAACAGGCCGATATCAAGGAATGCGCCGCCTGGAAGAAAAGTAGGTTTGCTTGCTGCAAGAAAAACAGGTAGGAGGAAAAAGTAGACAGGTGTTAATCAATGGCAAAGAAAGAATTTAGATTCAGAGGGAAAACATTGGATGATCTTAAGAAAATGAGTCTTAAAGAGTTTGCTGAGGTTGCAACAGCAAGTCAGAGGAGGATTATTAAGAGAGGTTTTAGTGAACAACATAAAAAACTGTACGAGAAGATAAAAAAAGGCAAAAAAAACCTTAAAACTCATTCAAGAGATGCTATGGTACTTCCTTTTATGGTTAACACAGTAATCAGAGTACATAATGGTAAGGAATTCGTCGCTATCACAATCCAGCCTGAAATGATTGGGCATTATTTAGGAGAATTTGTTTTAACAAGAAAGAAAGTTGCACACAGTGCACCAGGTGTAGGGGCTACACGGTCAAGTGCAAGTATCTCAGTGAGGTAAACATGGCTGAACACAACTATGCATTTAAAGGATTTAACAAGGAGCATATGGCAAGAGCTGTAGGTAGAAATCTATCTATCTCAACTAAACATGCTATTGAAATATGCAACACAATCAGGTACATGAATCTTCAGAAAGCTAAAGAGCTTTTGGCAAGAGTTGTGAAAAAAGAGGAGCCAATATCGCTGAAGAGGTTTAACAAGGATAGGGGACATAAAAAAGGTAGAGGGCCAGGAAGTTATCCTATTAAGGCATGTACAGAGATTAAAAAACTGTTAGAAGGTGTTGAAGCAAATGCCCAGTTCAAAGGTTTGAATACATCTTTATTAGTTATAAGCCATATTGTATCAAATAAATCAAGCAGGCCTTTTCATTATGGTAGGCAGTCAAGAAGAAAAATGAAAAGAAGCCATGTAGAGATTGTTGTTGAGGAGAAAGCTGAAGTTAAAAAAGAAAAAAAAGAGAAAAAGGAAAAGAAAGAGGCTAAAGAGGCTAAAAAATGATCGAGAGAAAGATAGTTGCTCAAAAGAAGAAAGAATTCGCAATTCAAGAATATGTAGGTAGTAGTTTAAAAGGTGTTGGTCATAGTTATACTAAGATGCAGCGTACTCCTTTAGGAGAAAAAATAATCATCTTTGCTTCAAGGCCCGGATTGATTGTAGGTAGAAAAGGAGCAAACATAAAAAAACTTACTAAAGATCTTAAAGTAAAATTCAATCTTGAGAATCCTCAGATAGAGATTAGTGAAGTTGAAGATCTAAACCTAGATGCTCAGATAGTTGCTGAGAATATAGCAGGTTCCCTTGAAAGGTTTGGTTCATCTAAATTTAAAGGTATTGGGCATAAGACCATGGAACGTGTGATTGGTTCAGGGGCTTTAGGTATTGAAATACTAATCTCAGGTAAGATCCCTAGCCAGAGAGCAAGAAGATGGAGATTCTACCAAGGTTATCTAAAGAAATGTGGAGAAATGGCTTTAATAGGAGTTAAGACTGCTTATACTACAGCTCAATTGAAGACAGGTATTGTTGGTATCCAGGTGAGAATTATGCCGCCAGATATCCCATTACCAGATAAGATTGAGTTATTGGATGAAAAAAAGGAGATTGTAGAAGAAATAGAAACTGAAACTAAGGAAAATAAAGAAAAGACTAAGAAGACTAAAAAGGTAAAGAAAAAGAAAGCTAAGAAAGAAACCGACACTAAAGCGGAATCTGAGGCTCCAAAAGAACAAAAAGAAGAATCTAATGATTAAAAATGGCAGCAATAAAGAAGAAGGACTTGGCAGCAATGAGTAACGAAGAGTTGAACACGAAATTAGTAGAACTAAAAACAGATCTTATGAAAGAGAATTCACAGATCGCGATAGGCACTATACCTAAGAGTCCAGGGCTGCTGAAGACAATTAAGAAAACAATAGCACGCATAAATTCGATTTTGAAACAAAGAGAAAGAAAACAAAAAAAGTAAGAGGAGGCGAAATGTCAGAAGTATGCACACAATGCGGTCTACCAAAAGAACTATGTGTTTGTGAAACCATAGCAAAGGAAAGCCAAACTATCCGGGTGTACATCATAAAAAAGAAGTTCGGGAAGAAGTATACTGTTATAGAAGGGCTTCAAGATAAACAAATAAATCTGAAGGAGTTGACAAAGAAATTGAAGACAACCTTTGCATGCGGTGGTTCAGGTAAAGAAGGGCACATAGAACTACAGGGAGACTATATCAATACACATAGAGACAAGGTAAAGTTCAAAGGGGTGTTGGTTGGGCTGGGTTTTGATCCAACAACTATCGAGATAAAATGAAAAAGAAAATGAACAACATCGGAATCAAGGTAAAAGCACCTAAGGAACAGTGTGAAGATCCACATTGCCCTTTCCACGGTAGCCTGGTTTTAAGAGGCAGGACTTTCACAGGTGTAGTAATAAGCTCAAAGATGCATAAAACAGCGATTATTGAATGGACTAGGAGAGCATTGATACCTAAATATGAAAGGTATGAGATGAAAAGAACTAAAGTTAGTGTCCATAATCCTAATTGTATAAATGCAAAAGAGGGCGACAGAGTTAAGATAATGGAATGTAGAAAACTAAGTAAGACCAAAAACTTTGTTATTATTGAGAATCTTGGTAAAGAATTCCTTTTTGAAGATAGAATGTTAGCTCGGGAAGAGGCTAAAGTTAAGGAGAAGCCAAAGAAGAAGCTAGATGAGAAGAAAGAAATTAGTGAGTCTGCAGCTGAAGGTGAAGAGTAAATGCAAGCAATTAAAGCAAGAATACCTAAGGCCTTGCCTATGGGAACTGAAGTAAGTGTTTGTGATAATTCAGGGGCTAAGGTAATAAAGATTTTTGCTGTTAAAGGCGGTAAGACTGTTAAAAGGAGAAAACCTGCTGCAGGTGTAGGTGATCTTGTATGGGCTTCTGTTAGAAGAGGTAAACCGGAAATGAGGAAACAACCGGTATTAGCAGTGATTGTAAGACAAAAAAAGGAGTATAGAAGGCCAGATGGTACAAGAATTAAATTTCAGGATAATTCAGCAGTGGTTTTGAAAGATGATAAAGGCAATCCTAAAGGTACTATCTTTAAGGGGCCTATAGCAAAAGAAGTATGCGAAAGGTGGCCAGCTATAGCTAAGATTGCTAACCTGGTTTTATAGGATGGTAAGTTAAAATGAAAAAAAAGTTTGTATCAACGTGGAAAAGAAGCAAACAGCCAAGAAAACAGCGTAAATATAGGTATAATGCTCCTTATCATTTAAAACAGGGTATGATGGGTTCACACTTATCAAAAGAATTAAGGGTAAAGTACAAGTTAAGGTCGTGTCCAGTACGAAAAGGGGACAAGGTTAAGATACTCAGAGGGCAGTTCAAAGGTCAGGTAGGTAAAGTAGAACGAGTTCAGTTCAAAAAAAGACGTGTTTATATTTTAGGTATTGAAGTAATAAAAAAAGATGGAACTAAGGTAATGTACCCTATCCACCCTTCAAACCTGCAGATTGCTGAATTATATTTGGATGATAAAAAAAGACTAAAGAGGTTAAAGAAGTAGCATATACGAGGAACTAAAAATGGTTAAAAGACATATGAAAAGGATCTCATCACCAAGGTCATGGCCGATTAAAAGGAAACGTACAGTTTTTGTTACTCGTCCAGCTCCTGGTGCACATCCCTACAATCTTGGTTTACCTATAAATCTTGTGTTCAAAGAGATACTTAATATTGCTAAGACAACTAAGGAAGTGAAGAATATAATGCATAACCAGAAGATACTTATTGACGGTAAAGACAAGAAGGATTATAGGGCACTTATCGGTTTGATGGATATCTTATCTCTACCTGCTCTAAATAAGCATTATCAGGTTCTTCTTAACAATAAAGGTAAACTTGTTTTTAAAGAGATTAGTGATAAAGAATCTAAACTAAAAACTTGTAAAATCACAGGAAAGACCTTGTTAAAAGGTAATAAGATGCAACTTAATCTTCATGATGGTAAAAACCAGATTGTGGATAAGATAGACTATAATCGTGGTGACTCAATTATACTTGAAATACCTGGAAATATGGTTAAAGACCATTTAAAGCTTGAGAAAGGGGCCTTTGTTTTTTTAATAGGCGGTAAACACGTAGGAGAACATGGTGTTATTCAAAGTATTGATGGAAATACAGTCACTTTTAAGTCAGATAAAAATGAAACTTTTGAAACATTAAAAAAATATTTGTTTGTATTAAAGAAATAATCAGGTAAAAATGAACGTAATGAAAAAAATAAGGGTAGAGAAAGTAACCTTAAACATAGGTGCTGGAAAAGATCAGAAAAAGTTAGAGAAAGGAATAAAGCTATTGAGAAATCTAACTGGAGTTATGCCTGTTAAGACAACTACCCAAAAAAGGATTGCAGCTTGGGGTCTTCGACCTGGTCTTCCAATCGGCTGTAAAGTAACATTACGTGGTAAGAAAGCATACGAGATTTTACCAAGACTGCTTGATGCCAAAGAATTTATTGTATCTGAAAGGCAGTTTGATGATAGCGGTAATATGTCTTTCGGTGTACATGAGTACATCAATATAAAAGGGGCTAAATATGATCCAGAAATTGGAATTATGGGGCTGGAAGTCTGTGTAACCTTGGAGAGACCTGGTTTCAGAGTTAAAAGAAGACGTATAAAACGGAAAAAGATCAGAAAAAGCCATAAGATTAACAAAGAAGAAGCTGTTAAATTTATGAAAGAAAGTTTTAATATAAAACTAGCTGGAGAAGAATAAGATGACAACAAGCGATTATAAAAAAGTTTTCAAACAGTTGAAAGCTAAACCTGAAAAACTTGAAAAGTTCAAAAAACACAATGCACCTAAGAAGAGGACTTGCGGGATTGCATTAAGAAAGTGTAAGCGTTGTGGTAGGATGAGAGCTCATCTAAGGCAGTATGGTTTACATCTGTGCAGGCAGTGTTTCAGGGATATTGCAACCAAGATAGGGTTTAAAAAGTATAGTTGAATGAGGTAATGAACATGTCGTTAAATGATCCATTAGCAAACGCATTGTCAAAAGTGCTTAACTTTGAGAAAGTTGGTAAAAGTGATTGTGTAATTAAGCCTATCTCAGGCGTTATAAAGAAAGTATTTCAGATCATGAATGATAAAGGTTATATTGGTACATTCGAAGAGGTTGAAGATGGGAAAGGTAACCACCTTAAGATAAGTTTGCTTGGTAGGGTAAATAAGTGTGGCGCAATAAAACCAAGGTACTCTGTTAAGAAATTTGGTTTTGAGAAGTTTGAAAAAAGGTACCTGCCTGCAAAGGATTTTGGTATACTGGTTGTTTCCACATCTAAAGGTATGATGACTCATACAGATGCCAAGAGTAAGTCTCTTGGTGGCAAGTTGCTTGCCTATATTTACTAAGCTATAAATAACTGGATTGAAAATGAAAGCAGAACTGCTTCAAGCGGAAATAGAAGTGCCAGATGGTGTTCAGGTTAGTCTGGAAGGTAGTTTTTTAACTCTGAAAGGTCCTAAAGGAGAGATAAAAAGGGTATTTGTTAGCAAGCAAATTAAGCTATCCCAGAAGGAGAATAAGATTGTGTTATCGGCTAAGAAAGCAACTAAACGAGAAAAAAAGATGTTGTACTCTTTTCAATCTCATATAAGAAATATGGTTAAAGGTGTAACTGACGGGCATGTATACGAATTAAAGATTTGTTCAGGACACTTTCCGATGACTGTTAAGGTGGATAAGGATAAATTGGTGATTAAGAACTTTTTTGGTGAAACTGTACCACGTGAACTAAAATTGAAACAAGGAGCAAAAGTAAGTGTAGATGGGGATAAGGTAATTGTTGAAAGTGTTGATAAGGAGATTGCAGGGCAGTGTGCAGCTGATATTGAGTCAATAACAAGGAGAACAGATTTTGATAGAAGGATATTCCAAGATGGAATCTATATCACAAAGAAATCAAGTAAAGATGCTTAAGGGATAATAAAATGGGAGATCATAAAAACCTTTTAAAATTAAGGAAAAGCATTAAACGCAGAAAACCTCGTTTTACTAGGCAGGATTCTCATAAAAAAGGCGAAATAAAGGCTAAATGGAGAAGGCCAAAAGGGATACAATCTAAAATGAGGCTTAAGATCAGAGGATACAAAAGAAGTGTGTCTGCTGGTTGGGGTTCTCCTAAAAAAGTTCGAGGTTTACATTCATCTGGACTTAAAAACGAGATGGTTTTCTCTGTTAAAGGTTTAGATCAAATTGATCCTAAAACAGCAGGTATTACAATCTCTGGTGCAGTTGGCCAGAGGAAAAGGCTTGAAATTGTAAAAAAGGCTAAAGAGCTCTCAATAATGGTTCTTAATATAAAAGATACAGACAAATTCCTAAAAGACTTTGAAGAAAAACAGAAAAAGACTAAGGAAGAGAAAGAAAAGACTAAGAAAACTAAAGAGACAAAGAAGAAAGAGGCTAAGAAAAAAGCAGATGAAAAGGAGAAGGAAAAAGAGAAAGAGGCAGCTGGTGCAGTAGATGACGCATTAGCTGAAAAGATTGCTACTGAAGAAAAAAAGTCAAAGGAAAAGGAAGAAAAAGACAAAGTTTTAACAAAAAAACAATAAAGGCTATTCAGATAAAATGAAAGATTTAAGACCCCAAAAACGGATCGCAGCAAAGCTGTTGAAATGCTCAAAGAAAAGGGTTTGGTTAGATCCAGATAATTATGAGAAGATAAAAGAAGCTATAACCAAGAGCGATATCAGGGGTTTAATCCATGATAAAGTCATTGTATCTAAACAGAAAAAAGGTATATCTAAAGTAAGGGCAAGAAAAAGACAGATCCAGAAGTCAAAAGGACGTAGAAGAGGTCCAGGTTCAAGGAAAGGTACAGAGAACGCTAGGTTATCTAAGAAAAAGGCATGGATAAATGCAGTAAGATCACAAAGAAGATTGTTGAAAAAGCTGTTTGATAACAGGTTAATCGATAAGTCAACTTATAGGAAACTTTACTTGAAAGTCAAAGGGGGTTTCTTTAGAAGTGTAAGGCATATCAAGCTTTTTATTGAAGAACACGGTCTTTATAAGAGAAATAAAAAATGAAATCACACAAAACATATACAGTTGCGTATAAGCGGAAAAGGGAAAAGAAAACAAATTATAAGAAACGCTTAAAGCTTTTACTATCCAATAAACCGCGCTTGGTTATTCGTAAATCTAATCGGTTTATTATTGCACAGATCATAGATTACAATAAGGCAGGAGATAAGACACTTGTTTCTGCAAGTTCGTTGGAATTAAGTAAGTTAGGCTGGAAACTAAGTAAAAGCAATATTCCTGCAGCTTACCTTGTAGGTTTATTGCTGGGTAAAAAGGCCAAAGATAAAAAGATTGATCAAGTAATACTTGATACAGGTTTCTATTCATTGGTTAAAGGCTCGAAGATTTTTGCTTGCCTTAAGGGTGTAGTAGATGCAGGCCTTGATATACCTCATTCAGAGAATGTACTTCCTTCTAATGAAAGGATTAGGGGAGAACACATAAAAGAGCATCTTAAAGGCAGTATGGCAAAGGAGAAGAGCACACAGTTTTCAAAACTAGTTAAAGAGAATATTAATCCTGATTCAATACCGGATTTGTTTGAAGAAATAAAAAAGAAAATACTTCAGGGGTAAGACAGAATGGATGAAAAAGAAAAAGAATTCCAAGAAAAAGAAGAAAAGAAAGAAATAAATAATGGTATGGAAGAGGCTCCTACTGAAAAAGTGGAAGAAGTGAAAAAGGTAGAGAATATAAGAAAAGTAAGAGGAAGAACTAGGAGACAAAAGGAAGCTAAGGTTTTTGATAAAGAAGCTTGGAAACCAAAGACAAAGATAGGTGTTGATGTAAAAGAAGGTAGGATCACGAAGATAGATGAAATCTTAGACTCCGGTAAGAAGATTCTTGAATCAGAGGTAGTTGATGTGCTTCTGCCAGATATTGAATCGGATTTATTGATGATTGGCCAGTCAAAAGGTAAATTTGGCGGTGGCCAGAGAAGGGTATTTAGACAGACACAAAAGAAAACTAAGGAGGGAAACAAACCTAAGTTTGCGACAATTGCAGCTGTTGGTAATAAGAATGGTTATGTTGGGCTTGGTTATGGGAAGTCTAAGGAGACTGTGCCGGCTAGAGAAAAAGCCTTTAGGAACGCTAAACTTAATATAACAAAAATCAGACGTGGTTGTGGATCTTGGGAGTGCGGTTGTGGTGAACCACATTCTATACCTTTTAAGGTTGAAGGTAAGTGCGGTTCTTCAAAGATTACCTTAATTCCTGCACCTAAAGGGACAGGATTATGTGTAGAAAAGGAATGTGCTAAGATCCTAGGTTTGGCAGGTATAAGAGATGTATGGTCAAAGACTAAAGGGCAAACAAAAACAAAAATTAATCTTATTGAAGCATGTGTTGAGGCTCTTAATCAGTTGGTTAAGACAAAAATAAACGTAAGCTCAGAGAGTTTACCTATAGTTGAGGGTAGTGTGGTTGTTGATTCTACTCCTTCAGAAGAACTTGTTATTGAGGCTGAAATAGATGAGTAAACAAGATAAGGCTCAAATTGCTGAAACAGAGGAAAAAGTAGAGAAAGTAAAAAAGGTACAGGCACCTCTGTTTAAGTTAGCAGTAATTAGAATAAGGGGAGAAGTAAATCTGAATAAAGAGATTAGATCTACGTTCACTTTACTGAGATTGTTCAAAAAGAATAGGTGTGTTGTCCTGAATGATACGCCAAGTATAAGAGGCATGCTTTATAGAATTAAGGATTATGTTACTTGGGGTGTTGTTAACGAGGAAACTATAAAGCTCTTGGATGAGAAAAGAGGTAAAAAAGGCAGAAAATATTATAATCTTCATCCACCAAGGGGCGGTTTTGCTAGAAAGGGAATAAAAAAGCAGTTTAATGTTGGTGGAGCATTAGGTAATCGTAAAGAGAAAATAAATGATCTAATTAAAAGAATGCTATAATTGATATAGATGTAAGGGAATCATAAAATGGTTGTCAATAAACGTAAAAAGAAATCAAGGCATCGTGGCTCACATACACATAGTTGGGGAGCTATGAAAAAGCATCGTGGAGCAGGTCATCGTGGTGGTAGAGGTAGAGCTGGAAGCGGTAAACGTGGTGACGCCAATAAGACCTCTTATTGGAAAGATCCCTATTATTTTGGAAAGAAAGGTTTTATCCATCATAATGTGAAAAACGAGATTAGTGCTGTTAATCTTGGTTATTTTGAAGAAAAATTGAATTCGCTTCTGGAGAAAAACCTGATTGAACAGAAAGGAGATCTTTATGTTGTTGATATACAAAAACTAGGTTTTAATAAGGTTTTGTCAAGCGGAATAGTGAAACATAAATTTAAGGTTATTGCTCAAAATTTCTCTGCAAAAGTTAAAGAGAAGCTAGAAAAAGCAGGCGGAGAACTAGTTGAGGTAAAAAAAGAGGAAAAACTTGTAAAGAAAGTAGATGAGAAAACAGTGGACAACAAAGTAAAGGATAAAGCAAAGGAACAACCTATATCAGGGAAACCCTCTAATGAACAACCTAAAGAGGAAAAATAAAAATGTCTTTCTGGGACGCAATACTGAACAATCTGCCTGAGGTTGAGGGGCCAAAACAAAGACGTCTTTCTTTTAATGAAAAACTTAAATGGACAGGAGTTGTTCTTATATTATTCTTTGTAATGGGTATGATCCCTTTGTTTGGTTTAGGGCAAAACGCTTTATCAAGATTTGAATATCTATCTATTATTCTTGGAGCTAAGTTTGGTTCTATACTCTCTTTAGGTATAGGCCCCATAGTTACTGCATCTATCGTACTTCAATTATTATCAGGATCAGGATTAATGAAACTTGACTTAACTACACATGAAGGTAAGAAAAGGTTCCAAGGATTGCAGAAGCTGCTTGCTATATTCTTTATTGTATTTGAGGCTATAATATATGTATTTATGGGAGGTCTTGCTCCTGCACCAGGCATAATAGGAACTGCTAGGTTTCAGATGCAGTTAATACTTGTTTTCCAATTGTTCTTAGGGGGGATGGTAATTTTATTTATGGACGAGGTTATTAGTAAATGGGGTTTTGGTTCTGGTGTAAGCTTGTTCATTGCGGCAGGAGTGAGCCAGAGTGTATTTATTAGATTACTTAGTCCTTTACCTACTAATATTGGTGGTGCGCCAGTTGGAGCTATACCTGCAATCTTCTATTTCTTGCCTCAAGGTGCAGTTAAAGAGGTTATCCAGAATATTGCTTCAATCCTAGCTACTATCTTTGTTTTTGTATTAGCAGTGTATGGTCAAGCAATGAAAGTGGAAATCCCGCTTAGTTTCGGTAGGATACGTGGTCATGGGATAAGATGGCCTTTAGCGTTTATTTATACTAGTAATATACCGGTTATCTTGGTTGCAGCTTTGATGGCAAATGTCCAGTTATGGGCAAGACTATTACAAAATTGGGGACATCCAATACTAGGTACTTTTGTAGGCAATACCCCCTCAACAGGCTTGGTTGCATGGATGAATTCGCCAAATATTCTAGGTGCAATAATTAAGCAGGGGTCACCATTTATAGGGTGGTCTCCGTATATGCAGGCTCTTGTTTATACATCAATGATGGTAGTTGGTGCAGT
>CAZJZJ010000008.1:31061-45268 GCA_964550525.1 uncultured Methanosarcinales archaeon | reverse complement strand
TAAAGGGGAATTAACAGAAGGCAAGGTAGAATACAATCTAAATAAGTTCAAAGAAAACCCTGACCAATATATTGATGACCAAATTGAAGGATTGACCACTATCCAAGAAACTTTCACAGGTGAACTAGATATATTAAACCATAAAATCCATAAAAACAATAAGTTTTATTCTAAGATGGAAACTGCTTTGCAGTTTGTTCCAATGAATCTAGATATTTACAAGAAGATTGCACGAAAAGCATTATCAGCTTTTTACCTTTTGACAGATTTTAAGACTCTAAAAAAGTTAATACAAGACCATATCAAAAGAGAGCAAAGAGAGCTTGATGGTAGAATAAGATACAAAAGAGCAATTGACTTTGGCGAAGTCTTCTTCCAGAGTATCATTGACCATCACAGTGATTATTTATCTGCAGAAGGCGCTAAAAAAATGCCTAAATTGCTTGAACTAACCAAAGAAGCATCCAGGATATATGGTGACATAGTAAATTGCCAGAGAGGGATTGTTGAGCAGTATGAAAGAGAGTTGTACACATGGTATCCTGAGGAGAAAAAACCACTACAACAACAAAACCAAAACACATAAATACCTAATATTCACTACTTTCTTCGCATGAATCAAGCTAAGCTAAAAGAGGATCAGCTGAAGCTAGCTAAAAAAGTCGTGGTCAAGGATGAGTTTGAAAAAAAGGAGTTTATAGGTGGTGTTGACCAGGCTTTTCTAGATAATAAAGTAATCTCAGCTATAGTAGTTTGCGAGTTTCCTTCTATGAAGATTATTGAGAAAAAACATGCAATTGTAGAAGCTGCTATGCCTTATATCCCTGGGTTTCTTTCCTTCAGAGAAGCGCCTGCTATTATTGAAGCTTTTAACTTGTTAGAGCAAAGACCAGATATTCTTTTAGTAGACGGCAATGGCATCTTGCATCCTAGGAAAATAGGCCTAGCTTCACACGTTGGAATAAGCCTAAATGTACCAACAATTGGAGTTGCTAAAAACCTCTTATGCGGTCAGATAAAGCCAGACAAGAAGATAACTTACCAAGATGACGTTATTGGCATGGAACTTGTAACCCGAGAATTCGCTAAACCCCTTTACATCTCTCCAGGTCATAAAGTCTGTTTAAGAACAGCTCTCAAAACAGTCAAAGAATGCATGAGAGAACCTCACAAACTGCCTGAACCATTGCATCATGCTCATAGATATTCTAAAGAAGTTCGGAGAGAGATGGAAAAGAAAGAAAAAACTAAGGAAGGCGATATTCATCTGAAGTAGGCACATATGGCACCTGATTAACATATTCTTGCCATGAAGTACAATGATTTTCTGGATGACGCACATGCCCATAGCGAGAATTAGCATCATCACCTGCGGAGACCCTTACAAACCCTTGAGCTCTACTTGGTCCAGGCACTGCTGGTCTACCAACCATATGATCATAAGCTGGAGTTCCTTGTAATGCAACTGCTTTTTTTGCAAGTTGTGTTGATTGTGCATCTCTTACTTGTGCTTCTGGCATAAAACCACCTTAGAAGTATAAAATCCAAAGCAGTATATCAACTTAATGTTAAATATTTAACAAAATAGAAGAACTTTTGTTATGCATCGTATTGTTGTTCTTGCTTTTGCCTTTTTCCTGTTAGGAGATACCACATATTACCATTAAGAAAAAATCCTCTAGCGCCCTGTTGAATGAGGTCCTCAACCCTCCTATTCCCATAATTAGCATTAAATAAAGTAATAAACCCCTCAAAACCAGACTTAGGGAATGCTTTTATAGCAGCATTAACCAGTTGAGTATAATACCTATCTATCAGTTTGCCTATTCGTCTAAGCTCTTCGCCTTCACGTGAACCATTAGTATAACCTAAACCCTCTACTTTTATTTGATATTCTCTATGCAAATCAAAAACACTTACAAGCCTTTTCCTTGCAACCCTCTTTGCACTTCTTCGTTTAGAAAGGGAAATACCATATAGTTCTGCAAAATCTTCAATACCTTCAACAGCAGTAGCTACTTTTACTAGTTCTAGCATTGCTTCCTCTGCTAATAATGATATGTCTGAACCTGTCATTTTTCTACTAATACCTTTGATTGATTATATAAATTTTTGGGTTATCCCAAAATTTCAGCCAGTGCACAAACTACTTCATTGATCTCTTCCCTTGTAATAACTAAAGGCGGCAACAACCTAATCACTGTTTTGCCGGCTGGTAATGCAAGTATTCCTTTCTCAGCTAATTGTTTCAGATAAGGGCTTACTTTCTCCTTAAGTTCTATCCCAATCATTAAACCAATTGCACGAATCTCTCTAATCTTAGAAGATTCAACCTTTTTCAACTCAGCCAAGAAATATTCTCCATTTTTTCTAGATTTCTCAACCAAACCATGATCCTGAATATACTTGATTGTAGCCAAACCAGCTGCACATGACAAAGGATTGCCTCCGAAGGTTGAGCCATGCGTACGTACAGGCACATTTATCTTACTGCAACAAGCAATTGCACCCATTGGTACACCGCCTGCTATGGATTTAGCTAGACACATTATATCTGGGATTACATTAAAGTGTTCACATGCAAACATCCTGCCAGTACGGCCAAAACCAGTTTGAACTTCATCAATAATCAAGATTATACCATTTTCATTACACAACTCACGAACGGATTTGATATAATCAGCATCAACAACATGCACTCCACCTTCACCTTGTACAATTTCTAAGATAATCGCAGCTGTATCCTTACCAATAGCTGCTTTCATCTTTTCAAAATTATTAAAAGGCACATGTTTAAAACCTGGAACTAAAGGCTCGTATGGCTGCCTGTATTCTTTTTTCCAAGTAGCGCTTAAGCTGCCATAAGTACGTCCATGGAAACCGCGCATTGCAGCAATAACTTCAGTCCTACCAGTTGTAGCCCTTGCAAACTTGATAGCTCCTTCAACAGCTTCTGCACCTGAATTACACAAGAAGATTCTATCTAATCCTTTTGGCAATACAGAAGCTAACTTCTCAAGATATTCTGCCCTTGTATCATTATAGAAAACAGTGAAACAATTAGTTAATTTCCCTGCTTGTTCAGTTAAAGCTTTTGCAACATAAGGATTACAATGACCTATATTAACTACACCGATACCAGTAGCACAATCAATGTACTCTTTACCATTTTCATCATAGACTTTTGCAGCCTTACCACTAACCAAAACAATATCTCTTTTAGGTACGATTCCCATACTGTGTTTTGATTCTTTTTCCATGAGGTTCATTTTATTACAGTCCCCTTTTCATTTGATTATCTTTAAAATTTGTTTGAATTCCGCTGTTCCGGCCTTCCCAAGCAACTGAAAGATTATCATCTCTGTTGTTGCCAATTTTACGCCTTCTTTTTCTAGTCTTCTTAAAGCAATTTCTGTATCAGTCTTTTTACGCGAAGATACAGCATCTGCAATTAGATAAACATTCTGACCACTATTCAAAGCACTTAATACAGTTTGAGTAACACACACATGGGATTCAATACCACATACTACTAGATTCTTAAATTTCTTAACCTTAGTTACAAATTCTTTTTCACTATAACAATCAAAGCACACTTTTTCAATGGGTTTATAATCTTCTAATTCCTTTCTCACAGAATCCACAGTTTTACCCAATCCCTTAGAATATTGTTCTGTAACAATTGATGGAATTTTCATTATATGAAAAGATTTTATTAGTTTTATAGAGTTATCAATAACTAAATCCATATTGTCTATAACTGGCAAAAACTTCTCTTGCAAATCAACAACAACCAAAACAGTATTTTCCCTTTTAGGTACTATTCCCATACTGTGTTTTGATTCTTTTTCCATGAGGTTCATTTTATTGTAGTTCCTTTTCCATTCAAAGCATCAGCAATAGGATGCTCAACCCTACCGTCAGCTATAACAACAGTTGTTGCACCGTCTTTAAAAAGTTTTCTTAAAGCAAGTATCTTTCTTTTCATCCTTCCTTTAACCTGCTCTTCTCTGCTGTCAAGTTCATAAGGAGTCATAGTTTTAACTAATGAACTTGGATCATCTTTGTTTTCTAAAAAACCAGGTGCTTCAATCAACTGGATAATCTTTTCTGCATGAAATACATTTTGCAAAACATTTACAATATCATCATTCTCTGAGTTGATTGCAAAATTATTCTCATCAATAATAGGAACACATAACACTGGAACATACCCATTATTAAAAAGCAATTCCAACAGTCCTTTATTTATTTGCTGAGGTTTCCCTGAAAAATCCCGCAATAATTTTATTTTATCGCCTTGTTTAACTTTAATCCCGCGATTCCTTCTACCTTGAATCAGCCGACCATCTAATCCAGACAAACCAACTGCATTTATACCATGTTGCTGGCATAATTCAACTATTCTTTTATTTCTAAGCCCAGCATAAGCCATCATCATAATATCTATTGCTTTTTCATCTGAGAATACACTTGAATAGCCAGACAAAGAGGTTACAACCTTTTTTGGACTACCTAAATCTTCAGCAAGTTTATCTCTTACTGCGTTTGCTCCATGGACTATTATAAACTGCTCATCCAATTCAGCAAGATCAGCAATTACTCCTTTCAAATTAATTCCACTTCCTCCGCCGATTTTTACAATTATCATATTAAAAAACCTCTATTGTACCATTTTTAACTTTTTCCCATTCCTCTCCAGGATAAGGATCTGAACATATAACCAACTCATCTCCTTCTTTATAATACATCTGGAAGTATTCAGGTTGTTCATTAAAGTTGCAAGCAACAAAGATGTTATCCCAATCAGCAATAATAATGTTTAATGCTTTAACATACCTTGATCTTTTCTTTATCTGCTCTACTGCTTTTTCCAAAGCATCCTCCATAATACCTTTGTAAAACCTTCTGATAAAATTAAAGACTTTCTCTGCTCCAATCCTGCCTTGTTCTTTAATTCTTACACCTCTTAACTCTAGGTTAGATATGTAAATATAATTCTCGTCGTAAAAAGGCATATTATTTTCTACAACAATTCCTTTGTCTTGAAAAGCTGATCTAGCATGAGCTATCAGCAAAGTAGCCTTCCCGAATTGTTCTAGATTATCTTCCCAAATAGGTATAATGTTCTTATAAATTTTCCATCTTCCATCCTCTATAAAAACGCATCCCCAGCCATGGCCTTGAAATTCTTTGCTATTTTTACAAAGTTCTGCGAAAATAGTTAGATGACTAGTAATTTCAAATTCATTTTCCGATCTTACAGCTAATAGTCTACACATTTTCTTTAAATAGGATGCATTCCCATAAACTCCAATCCCATCCTCTCATCAAAACCACACATCACGTTCATTGCATGTACAGCCTGGCCTGCTGCGCCTTTCATTAAATTGTCTATAGCGCCAATTACAACAAGCCTATTACC
This sequence comes from uncultured Methanosarcinales archaeon, assembly GCA_964550525.1. Classification (GTDB taxonomy): domain Archaea; phylum Nanobdellota; class Nanobdellia; order Woesearchaeales; family JANQNQ01; genus CAZJZJ01. Next base: position 39,843 of record CAZJZJ010000008.1, on the reverse strand, counting down.
ATCAAGTTCAAAACCTATATCACAGTAATTAGTTCCGCTTAAGATTTTTGGCTCAGGGTAACGATAGATGCCTGCTCTTTCTTTGACTATTCGAATGAAAGGCTCATTGCCATATTCTTTACGATAAGTTTTCCAGATATCTAGTTCTGTAACTCCTTGTTTCAAAAAAACATGAGCAGTCATAAGGATACCTCTAACCATTTCTATGGAAGTAGCTGAAAAATTTACTGGAGCACCAAGTTCTTGTATCATCTCTGCTGTATGCCTGTGTCTAGTTGGTTTATAAGACCGAACACAACCGCTTCTTTCAGGATGATGTGAACCCTCTGTTACTTTATTGCCAGCTTCAGATGAACCGCACTTAGCTTCAGCTACTATTGGCTGAGCCAAATCAACCAAACCATTTTTCAGTAAAGGATACAATGGCAGTATTGTAGCTGTTGCATTACAACCAGCACTACTTATGTAACGCGCATTTTTCATTTCTTCACGGTGCAACTCAACAATCCCGTACACAAATTCATTCAACAATTCAGCTTTAGGATGATCAACATTATACCATTGCTTATAGTCCTCTGCATTCTTCAATCTGAAATCTGCAGAAAGATCAATCACTTTCTCAGCCAATGCAGCAAACCTATCAAAATCTTTCATAAGTTTTGAATGTGGCAGAGCTATAAATAGTAAATCCACTTTTTCAAGGTCATTAACACTACAAAATTTCAAGCTAGTTTGTTTTCTAAGGTTAGGATGCACTATTGAAACAAGTTTACCAGCAAACCTTTCTGAAGTAACTTGAACTACTTCCACTTTAGGATGCTGTAACAATAACCTAAGTAGTTCTCCTCCTACATAACCGCTAGCTCCAACTATACTAACTCTCATTTTTTAGCTACCTCCAATACGTAATCTACAATCTTTTCTGGGATGTTTACTCCAGTTACATCTATACTGTTCTTAAATTCCATAGTATAGTTGACTTCATTAACTGTAAGACCTTCTTCAGTGTCAAAAGGCTCGGAAACACCTCGCCTTTTTTCCAGATTAGCCTTCTCTTGCTGAGAAGGTAATCTTTCAAAAAGGTCAATTGCAACTACACCACCACCTACTGCTTTAGCTGCATCTACTGAAATCTTAGCAAGTTCAGGTGTAACAGGACAGTTAGAAGCTTTACCACCGCGCGCAGTGTTAGTTATCCAATGTTCTGAAGTCCTGTAGATAGCTGCAATACATTCACCACCAACTACAAAACTTCTAATATCACGGCCGTGTTTCTCAACATATTCCTGTATATAAAATATTGAATGATGATAACTACCTAAGATCTGTTTATGTTCAAGTATAGACTCTGCAGCTTCCCTATCATTGATTTTAGAGATTAATCTACCCCAAGAACCAACTGCTGGCTTGACTACACAAGGATAACCTAACCTATCCATGGCTTTCAAAGCAGATTCCCTTGTAAACGCAATAAAACAGCGTGGAGTAGGCACACCTGCTTTAATCAAAGCTGTAGTTGTAAGGAATTTACTTCCACAGACATCTGCAACTCTATAGCTGTTCACAGTTTTAATACCATGTTCATTAAAGATCCTTAATGCATGCATAGCTCTGGAATGATTTATACATCTTTCAATAACCACATCATACTCAAAATTGTTTTCATGCAGCTCAAAAACCTGCTGCCTATCATCAATCCTGATAACCTCAACATTTTCCCTTTTCCTAAGTTCATCTAGTATAAGCTTCTCATCTTTCCTTATTATTGAATGCAAAAAACCTACTTTAATTTTTTTAGTCATTTATTTTTCCTCCAAATTGTTTATAATTGAATCAGTAACTTGTTTTGTTGTTAAGCTGCCTCCTAGATCAGGAGTTACATTACCTTGTGCAATTGTTTTCCTTACAGCAGCTTCAACCCTGCCTGCTTCTTTAACCAAACCTAAATGTTCTAACATAAATCTTGCAGCAAGTATTGTTGCAATTGGATTTGCTTTATTCTTGCCTGTAATATCAGGCGCAGAGCCGTGAACTGGCTCGAATACAGCAACATCATTGCCTATGTTCCCAGAGTAAGCTACACCAAGTCCACCTACTAGCATAGATGCTTCATCACTTAATATATCACCAAACATGTTTGTAGTAACAATAACTTCAAACTGACTAGGATCACGGATAATTTGCATTGCACAATTATCTACAAGCATCTCATTCATTGTTATGCCTGGGAATTCTTTTGCAACTTCCAAAGCAACCAGCCTAAAAAGACCGCATGTTTCCCTTAAGATGTTTGCTTTGTGTACAACAGTAACTTTATTGTACCCATTTTTGTTTGCAAATTCAAAAGCAAACCTGATTACTCTTTCTGAACCTGCGCGTGTGATAATTCTTTCTGTAACAGCTCTATTACCATTATCCTCAACTCTTTCAACAGAGGAATAAAGCCCTTCTGTATTCTCACGTATAATAACTAAATTAATTTTCTCATTTATACAAGGACGTACATTTGCATACAGTTCAAAATGTCTGCGCAACTGCAACACTGCTGATATGTACCCTGGAATATTTGGCGGTGTAGTTGCTGCACCAAGTAAAGTTGCATCTGCGTTTTTAATTTTCTCAATTGTCTCTTCAGGCAAAGCAGATCCTGTTTTCTGATAAGTTCCATAACCTATTTCTCCGTATACAAATTCAAACCCAAGGTTCAAAGCTTTCAAAACTCTTAAAGCCTCCTCAACCACTTCAGGTCCGATTCCATCTCCAGGTAATATGCATATTTTCATTTTTTTGTTTTCAAATAATTAATTATTCCTCCTGCTTCAACAATATTCAAAACAAACTCTGGCAACGGATTTGCTTTATACTCTTTCCCAGAGCTAATATTTTTAATTACACCGCTCTGTAAATCAACCTCAGCTTCATCTCCATCATTGATTTCATTACAATCTTCACAGATCAGGATTGGAAAACCAATATTAATACAGTTCCTGTAAAAGATTCTTGCAAACGAACGTGCAATTACACATTTAACACCTGAATGTATTAATGCTAAAGGTGCGTATTCTCTGCTTGAACCACAGCCAAAGTTTTTTCCTCCGATAATAACATCTCCTGGCTTTTTTTCTTTAGCAAATTGTGGATTAAGTTCACATAAACAAAACTGACCAAGTTCCTCAACATTCTCTCTAGGATAATATCTACCTGGAATGATTTGGTCTGTGTTTACATTATCTCCAAATTTCCATGTTCTACTCATCTCAAATGCCTCCTTGGATCTGTTATTTTCACTTCAATTGCACTAGCTGCACACGTCCCTGGACTTCCTAAATAGATCTCTGCTTCAGGAGAGCCCATCCTTCCACGAAAGTTTCTATTCATAGTTGTCAAAGCTCTTTCTCCAGGCGCTAAAACACCTTGATGCCTTCCTAAACAAGGACCACAGCCAGGGTTACAGATAATACAACCAGCATCCTGGAATATTTTTATCAATCCATTATCCATTGCTTTTTGAAATATCTCAACTGAAGCAGGCACAACAATAGTTCTTGTAAACCTGCTAACTTTTTTACCTTTCAATATATTCGCAGCAATCTCTAGATCTTGATAACGGCCATTAGTACAGCTGCCTATGAAAACTTGATTGATTTCTAAACCTTCAACCTCTGTAACTGGTTTTAGATTATCTAAGTCATGCGGACACGCAACTTGAGGTTCTAGTTCTGAAACATTGAATTCAAATGTTCTTTCATAATCTCCATTGTTTGCTTTTACAAGTTCATAGTTTTCTGTTGTTCTTTCTTTCAGATACTCTGTTGTTTTTTCATCTGCTTCAATAAGGCCTGCTTTTGCACCGCATTCAACAGCCATATTGCTTAATGTAATCCTTTCAGGGATTGACATATATGAGATTGTTTCTCCTGTGAATTCAAGTGCTTTGTATGTTGCACCGTCTACACCAAGGGTTGCGATGATTTTTAATATCAGGTCTTTTGCATAGACTCCTTTTTGAAATGCTCCGTTGACTTTTATCAAGATAGTCTCAGGTATCCTAAACCAGGTTCTGCCTGTTGCATATGCAACCCCTATATCAGTACTACCCATACCAGTACCAAAAGCTCCTAACGCTCCGTAACTGCATGAATGACTATCGCCACCAATAATTATACTGCCAGGCAAAACAAAACCTTTCTCAATCATAAGCTGATGACACACTCCACATTGAAAAAAATTCTGGATATTGTTCTCTTCGATGAAACTCCTTATTTTCCCTTGTACTTTTGCCTGCTCTATTGTCGCTGCAGGAATCATGTGGTCGAATGGAATGATTATTTTCTCAGGATTCATTGGCCTGTCAGTTAGTTTCTTCATTGCTTCTATAACCAGCAAAGATGTTGAATCATGGCTCATCATCCTATCTACATCTACCCAAACTATCTCTCCTGCTCTAACTTGTTTTCCAAGCTTCCTGCTGAAAATCTCTTCTGTTAAAGTTCCCATTTTCTCAACATATCTCCTTTACCGCATGCGCTTTTGCATACTCAACTATTGATCTTAATTCTGACAAACTTACTATTCTTCCTTTTTGTCCAACTGATTTAACTTTATGTAATATTACATGGACTGTCTCTTCATTTAAATTGTTTTCTCCGATTTGTTCTAAAGCATACCTAACTGAAGCAAGCCCTGACATATGATCTAAACAAACCCTCATATCCCTACCAACAAGGCAAGGGTTTAAGCTTTGATAGTGTACAGGATTTTTTACTGCAGCCTGTGTATGCACTCCAGCGCAATGTGTGAATGCATTATCTCCAATGATTGGAAAGTTTACAGGTATTGGTATTCCTGAATGTCTGCTAACCAATTGATATAACTCATTTAATTTCTCCAGATTCCAGTTATTTTCCACTTTAAAATCTGAACTTAAAGCCACTAATAATTGTGCGAGGTCAACTATGCCTGCTCTTTCTCCTAAACCCAATACAGATGCGTCTATAATATCTACACCTGCCCTGTAAGCATCAATAGCATTAGCTAATGCAAAACCTCGATCATTATGGCAATGTACTGCAATCCTTGGATTCAAACCTTGGTCTGAAAGTTCTTTTTTTAACCTAGTTATAAAATCAAACATGTTCCTTTCAGTACCAGGAACCATGTAACCAGTTGTATCTGCAACACTGATTATGTCCGCTCCTGCAAGTACTGCTGCAGATGCAGCTGCAATTACATTACCAAACTCTGAACGTACAGTATCCTCTGGAGTATACCTGATTAATAAGTTTGGATTTTTTTCTTTTGCATAAGATATCACTTCTGTAATCTGTTTTATTGCTGAAGACAGGTCTCTTTTAAAAACACCATTCAACCGATCTTCTGAGACACAATAAAATATCCCTAAAAACCCTACACCACATTCAAGAGCCATATCAATGTCTTTCTTTAATGAACGTGAATGAGCTCCTGCAACTGCGTTAAGGTTTATGTTTGCAATCTGCCTAACTGCATTATGTACTTCATTGCTTACTATTGGATGCCCTGCTTCAATAATATCAACTCCTACCTCATCAAGTAGCCTTGCAATAGCCAGCTTAATATGACTATCAAAATACACTCCTGGAGTCTGTTCTCCTTCTCTAAGCGTGGCATCAAGGATCATAACCATTTTCTTCCTCTAAGCTGCTTTTAAAATCTTCGTCTGTGCCGTGTATGCTATGTTTGTGTAGCAAACATGGCATGGCCAGGCGGAGCTTTGCGAATGTGTTTTAATGAGCAAAGCGGAGTAGGAGATTTTGAATGCAGCTTTCATCTTATTCTCCCCAATCTTCTTCTTCCTGCGGAGCTGGCTGCACAGCTGCTGGATTCAAGCTAGTTATCTCTAGCTCAATACCGCAGTCTGAACATGTTATAATCTCATTTACTTCTGCATCCTGTGCAATATTTAACTCTACACCGCATGTTGGACATTCAACCATGTATATCACCTAATAATATTTTTATAATAGAAAACTTTATATATTATAATAACTTAATGTTATAAAATTAACACATTTTGAGGTGAAAAGTTATGGTTACTGTAGCACATTTAACAAAAAAGATTTTGCAAGAAAAACCTTTTGTACATGAAGCACTGGCTAAAGAGCTGATCAATATAGGAGCATTAGCAGAGATGATCCAGCCAAAAATAGAGCAAGAGATGGGTAAAGTAAAAACATCTGCTGTATCCATGGCTATCAGAAGATATGTGGAGAAGAATAAGAAAGAGTTTTACCACAGGATAAAGCTTAGTGCAAAATCTGACATGCTTGTAAAGTCAAACCTGTTTGAGATCTCTTTGTTTAAGTCTCCGACTTTGTTCAAGAAACTAATGAAGCTATATGATGTAGTTAATTTCAATGAAGGAGATACATTGAATATTATCCATGGGAACTACGAGATTTTGATAATTAGCAATGTTAAGTATAAGAAGAGGTTTAAAGAGATACTTAAAGGTGAGAAAATCAAAAAAGAAAAACAAAACATATCATCCTTGTCAACCAAGATCCCAAAAGAGTGCATAGATACCCCTGGATTCTTCTTTGCAATCACAAAAGCACTTGCACTCGAGAACATACCAATTCTGGACCTTGTAAACACAGAAACAGAAGCAACTTTAATACTTTTCGACAAAGACGTAACTAAAGCATACGATGTTCTTAAAGGAGAGATGAGTGTAGAGTATTATGAGAGGTAATCATTTCCGCAGTACATGAAATAAGACTTTCCAGAATACTTTCTCAGCTTGTTTTTTCCTCTCCCTTCTTCTCTTTTTCCTTTCTCTTTTTCTCTTTGCTTCAATATAACCTTTATCACTTGTTTTAATCTTGACACCCTGCTGTCCCATATACTTATCCACTGTGGCAATAAAACTTTTTGTTTCTTTATATGGGGGCACACCTTCATGTTTTTCAACAGCAGTAACCCCTGCATTATAAGCTGCAACTGCTAAGACTTCATCTCCGTTATACAGATCAAGGTTTCGTCTAAGTATTCTTACTGCAACATCTGTTGCTTTGCTTGGATTAAGGCTGCCATCATAGAATCTTGCTAAACTTAACCCATAATTTGCAATCATCTCCCTGGTATTCTTTATATGCAGACCTAGAAAATATTGTTTGGTTCTTTTATCCTCTGCATTCTTAGCCCTTTGATAGGTTTCATAATCAAAAACAGCCAATCCATGAGCCTTTGCTGTATCTGGCATTAACTGGAAACCACCTCTTGCACCTGCTTTTGAAATACATCCCCAGTTTCTTGCTGATTCTGCCCAATAGACTGCTCTTACCAACTCAGGCCTAACACTGTGTTTTTTTGAGCAATCCTCTATAATATGATCAACTGACTTTTGGAAAACTGAATCAGGATCTGTAGAATAAACAACTCTAGGAATATTTTTAGGCCTATACCTTTCAGCAAGAGCTGCTGTTGGATTATACAGCATTGCTACTATTGTCGCTAAAGCTACCGCACGTTTCATAGTAACGCTCCAGTAACAACGGTTATATAAACTTTTTGGTTTTATTTAGTGAGTTTTATTACTTTCTCAGCAGTAGTGACAAACCAAAACATTTAAATACTAGTTCTTATGGTTTTTTCCCACTACAATGGTATTCGTAGACGTATTCAAGACTGAAAAAGATTCTGTTTATCAATTTGATCCAGAATCAGGTTTATGGAGAAGAACAAATAAGCCAAGAAGTTGGACAGCTGTGTATTTTGGTTCAATTAATCCTAAAGAGAATCATGCGTTTTTTGATTCTAGTTTTGACAATAAGGTGGTTTCTCAACAACTTAATGAAGGGAACATAATTGGATTTGTCCCCGAGTTTAGAGTTGGTTATCAGCCATTTGGCATAATGGGCAGTTTTGACCAAGAATATAATGTCAAAGGATATGTACCAATGAATATTTTACGATCTCTATCTCCTGACAGACCAACTTGTGTTGATTGTGTTATTGATGATATGGTTGATGGCACAAATGTGCCAAAACCAAAAAACCCAGGAATCTTTATCGTTAAGCACATAGGGCACAAAATAGCTGAAATCTATCAAGAGATAATACCTTTACAACGAAGAGAATTACAAGCCCAATACAGAAACTAAAGCCTAGTTTTATTCTTTTGTCCAGTGGGTTTTTGCCATTACAGGCTCTGAAACCCTGATTTTTTAGGTTTTTCTATAGCCACTGGACACTGGACATGTACGCGTGAGGTATTTATAGTTAAAGGTATTTCTAATTATAAAGGTGATAATAATGGACAAGAAAAAAGCATTAGTGGTATTCCAAGGTAAGGAAATTAGAAGAGTATGGCATAATGAGGAGTGGCATTTCTCAGTGGTTGATACCATAAATGCCCTCACAGGCAGCCAGAATCCCCGAAGATACTGGTCTGATCTCAAAACTAAGCTGAAAGAAGAAGGACTTGAGTTGTACGGATTTATCGTACAACTGAAATTACTGTCAGCAGATGGCAAAAAGTATCTAACAGATTGCGCAAACACAGAAAGCATGTTTAGGATAATCCAATCTATCCCTTCAAAAAAAGCTGAACCTTTCAAGCGTTGGCTTGCTAAAGTGGGTTATGACAGGGTAAAAGAAATAGAAAACCCTGAATTAGCTCAAAAACGTGTAAGAGAGATATACAAAGCAAAAGGGTATCCAGATAGTTGGATTGAAAAACGGATCAGAGGGATTGCTGTAAGAGATGAGTTGACAGAAGAATGGGACAAAAGGGATGTTA
>CAZJZJ010000008.1:20704-30961 GCA_964550525.1 uncultured Methanosarcinales archaeon | reverse complement strand
AGAGGGATTGCTGTAAGAGATGAGTTGACAGAAGAATGGGACAAAAGGGATGTTAGGAGGGGCCAAGAGTTCTCCATTTTAACATCTGAGATTGCTCAAGCAACTTTTAGTTTAACTCCAGGCGAACATAAAAAGTTTAAAGGACTTAAAAGCCAGAATTTAAGAGATCATATGACTGACTGGGAACTTATTCTTACTATGCTCGGAGAGAAAGCAACTACAGACATAACCCAGGTTAAAGATTCACATGGATTTGATGAATGTAAGTCTTCTGCTAAAAAGGGTGGTGAAATAGCTGGTAGAACAAGGAAAGATATTGAGAAATCCGTTGGTAAATCTATTATCTCAAAAAAGAACTATATTACTAAGATAGAGGATCTTAGCCCTAAACTTAAAAGAAAGTTCAAACGAGGAATTAATGTGAAATGAACACCCTCCAAAAAACCAAAATTCTAACTGAATCAGGTCGTTATGATAGCTGCGGCCCTAAAGCATGCGAAGTAAAAGTAGATAGTGGCTTAGGAGGTATCTATCATGCGAAAGCTGAGCATAAGACATGCAGGTTATTCAAGACATTGATGGATAATAGTTGTTCTTTTGACTGCAAGTATTGCGGTAATTCAACAAGCTGCAAAAAAACAAAAGCAAGCTATGAACCAAAAGAACTAGCTACTTTGTTTGATGTTTTGCAGAAAAAACTTGATGTTGAAGGTATGTTTTTAAGTTCTGCTGTAACAGGCGACCCAGATAAAATTTCTGAGAAGATGATTGAAACTGTTAGATTATTAAGATATGATTTCAAGTTCAAAGGTTATATTCATTTCAAGGTATTGCCAGGCACTTCTTATGAATTAATTAAACAAGCTTCTGAATTATCAACACGGATGAGTATAAACATTGAAGCACCTAACAAAGGAGTGTTGAATGAATTAAGCTCTTGCAAGGATTACAAGATAGATATTCTTAGACGACAAGCCTGGATATCTAGGTTGAACCTAAGAGGAGGGCAGACTACACAGATGATAGTAAACAATCTTGCTAGTGATAAAGACGTGTTAAAAATGGCTAACTGGGAGTACAGTAAATTAAAGCTTAGAAGAGTTTATTATTCATCATTCAAACCAGTCAAAGGCACTCCTTTAGAGAATGTTAAACCAGAACCTTTGACAAGACAGAACAGGTTGTATAATGTAGATTTCCTGATGAGAAAATACAATTACAAACTCAAAGAATTCAATGAAATCATGGATGATGGTATGCTGCCAAGGAAAGATCCTAAACTTGCTTTAGCAATGGCAAGTTTTGATTCTGCTTTGGATATAAACCAAGCCAGCTATGAAGAATTGATTAGAGTGCCAGGTATTGGCCCAAAAACAGCTCAGAAGATTGTTAGCGGCAACAAGATAACCAGATACAGGCAATTACACCAGCTAGGCGGCTGGGTCAAAAGAGCCAAGCCATTTATCTCTGTAGATGGGATGAGACAGAAGATGTTGTGTGAGTTCTAGATTATACTACTTAAGGGTGGTAAAAAACGAAACATTTATAAAGGGCGTATATTATACTACTTTATACAATGAAGCAGAAATTAAGCGTAACCATAGAGGAAAACACCATTTTTAAGATAAAGGATTTAGTGACTTCTGGCAGGTATAGGAATAAATCTCATGTTCTGGAGTTTGCAGTTAACAAGCTATTAGAAGAGGAACAAGATGAAAGATAATTTCCATGTCCCTACAAGGAAAGAAATAATTGAAAAAAGGATTCATCCAGTTGAAAACCCAGACACAATCACGTTGTTTAATGGAGAAATCATTGGACAAGAACTTATTGATATTGATGGAGCTATGTATGGAGGTAATGCGCCTCATTTCACATACACCATAACTTCATTTGATGGAGAAACTATTGAGATAGTTTCCCAAACCGGAGATAAAAGAACAGTTGATGTCAACCCTGAATTCTATCAGAAGTTTAGTTTTAGAGATGGATCTTTGGAAAGGACCAGGTTAGCAGTTACTGAGAATAGGCTACTTCAACTAATGCAAGGACACATTAACGAAAATTTTCAACATAGAGATGAGTATTGGAAAACAAAGGCTCAACTAAAAGAAGCTGAAAGGCAAAGGTATGAATTTTCAAGACAACAGATGGGCCTTGATTATATGCAAATCACTGAAGATAGTGTGCGTTTCAATGGAACAAAAAAAGACATAACTTCTTTTTTAAGACAAGTTGGTGATATGCGTAAAGCTTTGCTAAAACGTAATAGAAAAAGGCCTGAAACTCAAAACACAGCTATTAGAGATGGAGGACAACCTATTCTAGACTTATTAAGAAATTATTTCAATAATGCTGCTAATCATCTAGAGAATGATATTGCAGTAGAAACAAACTGGCTTGAACAACACACATTTCTGACTCCAGATGCAAGGAGAGGAAGGCAATCAAAGATTGATGAGTTAGAAAAAAGAAAAGAGGATTTAGAATTAGTTGTCTCAAGAATACGTGCAATTGAGATGGGGATACATAAAGATTATGATTTTGATATGTTTAGTAATTCAGCCAGAAAACCTGGAATAAGCATACAACCTTCAAATAGATTTAAGTACAGTGTACTTTGGGGTTTGCTTGGAGCTGCAATTGCTTTTCCTTTTCTAAGCTTAAGTGGTTTGAACTATGAATATGAAACCCTATTATCTCGTTTGAATTTTGGAGACATAGTCTCTGGACAACATTATTTAGTAGCGTTAAACGGCTATACAACACCTGACCAGATTTTTACAGCATATTCAAAACGCATTAATGACAGCTTAGATGAAAACATTAGAGCTATGATTAATAATGGCAAGGAAGAAGAAAAAGAAAGAATGATGGCTTATAATCTACCACCAAATAAATTAAGAAAAAGAGGATCTAAACTTAGGCCAACTATCCGTGATGCATATAGCCCTGATGACGTAATAATAAAAACTTCAATAAAAAAAGAAACATACTGGAAACTCGATGACTATGACACATTCAATGGAACAGAGTGGTCTACTAGTGGAGCTATTAGTCCTGAAGATGATTTGTATTGGGACCATGATATCAAAGAGTTTCTTTATGGGTTCAGTTCTGAAGAATATTCATTAGATGATTTCTTTGCAGTACTTAGGACTACATGGTTGTCTGATGATCAAGATATAAACCTAGACCAAGAATCTTACAGAAGATACACTGAACAAATAAACATCAGTATTCCAAGAGGGATAGAAACACAGATTATTGAAATAACAGAAAGATATAGTTCTCCTAAAGATGGAAGCATTGATTCTATTGATGATGCTAAAGAGTATATAAAGAAAGAATATGGATCTATATGGAATTTTACTCACTTAGTAAAAAACATAAAAGAAGAAATAGAAAACTATTTCACTGGTGTTTTTGTTGACAAAGAATTAAGAGAAGCCTATGAAAAATCTGATGACATCTTAAGAACACTAGTTGAAAAAGGCGTAGGAGATTGTGATATTGTTAATAGTTATTTTATAGCAATTCTAAGAGAACTTGGCATTCCAGCAAGACTAGCTGGTGGCTTTTATACTACAGATGGAGTAATAACAGAAAACAATTTGCATGCCTGGGCAGAAGTATTCATACCTGATGGAGGATGGAGGATATACGATGCCAGCCCTCCTCAAGAAACAGAAAGATTATGCCTTAACTCTACATCAGCTGAAGAAAGATACAGGGAGCTATTAGAAAGGATAACGCAAGGAGATTCTACAAAAGAAAGTGAAATAGATAGTAAAAAATACTCCTTCTTATTTGATGAGTACATTATGCTTGCAGATGTAATAAAAGCTGGCTCTGTAGACAAAGTCCAAGATAGGTTATATCGATTCTCAGAAGTCTTTAGAAGAGAATTTTACCCTGATTGTACTGCTGATGCAGATGAACAGCCTTTTTACGAACAAAAAGAAAAAGCAGTCCAGAAATTAATAGAAGATCTAGAACAAGAGCAAGACCCTTAACTAAAGCAAGCAAAAAGAATGGCTGCTCTAATTTTACACACATTTGCATTAGGAGGAATTAAAAAAGTATGGGATCAAGAAAAAGAATACAACAAAAGAGTAACCACTGATGATACACGTAAACTGTTCTACGATGCAATGGACAATGCAGAAGATCCACTAGAAGCAATGGAAATGCTTAACCAGTCGATATATAGTGATATGGCTGATGCATTAAGAAAAGGGCTTGATAGGCTAATGGTTGAATATGCTTCCAAGATGGATCAAGAGGACCTTAAAAAAGCAAAACCCGAGTTAATCTATGGATTAATGGGTGATGCGTTTCATTATGGTGAAGAAGATAAGGCAATACTTTTTTATAGGACATTATCAGAGGAGATTAGGCAAGCAAGATTTATACGCTTATATACAATGGATGAAAAAACTTTAGCTTGGTGGAATGCAGAACAATTAGAGATACTAATAAATGAGCTTGACCCAACATTTGTTAATTACATATTCGTTCCAAAGTTGTTAAGTGATTGTGAAGAAAATCTAGACAAAATAGAGCAAGTAGCTCAGATTATATTTGATCTAAAAGGGGAGATTTTAAGGGACAAAGATGGAAACGTGCTGGATTATGTTGATATGAGATTAGTGGAGCAGACTTTAGAGGACAAGTATGATTATGACTTGTATTATGGCCCAAGACTTGGTGGAGACTCAGGAGAAACAATCAAGGTTAACAGCATAGTTGGCCATTGCCAATATAACGTAACAAGAAGGCTTGATATATTATTCAACTACCAAGGATTTGACAGAGAAAAATACGGTGCGCAATTTGATAGTATTATAGAACGAGTTGCCAAGATTGATGACTGGGTTAAACAACATGATACTAAACAAACATTAGATGCCAGGTTATATGGAGAGGAAGAATTAAGAGGCAAAAAAGAAATTCCACTGGATTCAGCTAGGATAGTCCAGACACAAGACTTATTCAAGTGGTATGCAACAGGAATAAGAAGAGATGACATAATAGAAAGATTAGACCAGTATCTATCTGGACCTAAGTCTCCTGTAGAAGATGAAAGTGTCATAGGTTCTTTCTTGACAGCAGCAAAAGACGATTTAAGCCAGCTTAGGTATTGGAGAAATGCTTTTGGAGAACAAGTAGTTCCTGATGAGAAAATAGCTCAGTTATCAAGAGTAATCAATAAAGTACAAGAAGTATACCAAATGGATGGAACACCCAATTGGTAAAGACTTTTTCTCAAAAACACAATCTTAATAAACAATAAAATTCTAGCAAAAACACATGAAAATAACCATTAGTGGGAAAGCAGGTAGTGGGAAAAGTACTATAGCTAAAGAAGTAGCTAAGGCTTTGAAGTTAAAACATTATTCTAGTGGAGATTTCATGCGTGAGATGGCTAAAAAGAAAAAGGTCTCTTTGCTAAAGTTAAGCAAGATGGCTGAAGAGGATCTTTCTATAGATAGAGCAATTGATGACAGGCAGATAGAGTTTGGTAAAAAGAATGATAACTTTGTTATTGACGGTAGGCTTTCTTTCCATTTCATACCAAAATCAATTAAAGTGTTCCTTGGCTGCGATAATAAGCAAAGAGTTGAAAGAATATTTGAACAGCAGAGAGTAGATGAAGTAAATAAAGATGCAAAACAGACTTTAAAAAATATTGAAGAAAGAGAAGAATCTGAACGTAAACGATACAAGAATCTTTATGATATAGATTATACTGATAAAAAGCATTATGATTTGTTTTTAGACACAACTAATTTCAGTATTGAACAGGTTACAAGCGCAATTCTTAAGTTTGTAGAAGAGCACAAAAAGATTGAAGAAGCTGAGAAACAATAAACAATATATACCACTTCTTGTTTTTAGTCTATTAAGGGGGTATTTAATATGGTAAAAATTCTTATTGTTGGAAACGGTGCACGTGAGCATGCAATAGCTTATGCTCTTAGCAAAAGTCCGCAGAAACCAGTTTTGTTCGCGTACATGAAAGCTAATAATCCAGGTGTAGCAGATATGTGTGAACAAGTTCAGTTAGGTAAATATGATGATTCTGATGCAATTGTTGCTTTTGCTAAAGCAATGAATGTAGATTTCGCAATCATTGGTCCAGAAGCACCTTTAGAAACAGGTGCAGTAGATGCTTTAGAACAAGAAGGTATCTCAGCAGTCGGTCCTAAGAAAGAATTAGCTCGGCTAGAAACAAGCAAATCCTTTACAAGATTACTTACAAAGAAGTACAATATCCCAGGTACACCTAAATTCAAGGTTTTTGAATCCATGGATGGTATCAAAGAATTCTTAGATGAGTTAGATGAATCTGTAGTTAAACCAGACGGCCTTACAGGAGGTAAAGGTGTAAGAGTACAAGGTGATCACTATAAAACAAAAGAAGAAGCATTGAAGTATTGTGAAGAAGTTCTTAAAGATCATCCTTCTGTAGTTATTGAAGAAAAGCTCGAAGGTGAAGAGTTTTCCTTGCAAAGCTTTTGTGACGGTGAACATATCTTTGACTGCCCACCTGTACAAGACCATAAACGAGCTTTTGACGGTGATAAAGGGCCTAACACAGGCGGTATGGGCTCTTATTCAACAGGTAAATTACTTCCTTTTATGACAGAAAAGGATTTGGAGGAAGCACATGAGATTACTTTACAAGTTGCTAAAGCTATTAAGGAAGAATGCGGTGAACCTTACAAAGGTGTAATGTATGGTGGATTCATCTGCACTAAGAATGGAGTTAAATTGATTGAATACAATGCACGTATGGGTGATCCAGAAGCAATGAATGTTCTGCCTATCATGAAAAACGATTTCGTTGAAGTATGTAAGGCAATAATCGATGGTACTTTGGATAAGATTGAACCTTCGTTTGAAGACAAAGCAACAGTTTGTAAGTACGCTGTTCCAGAAGGCTATCCAACTAATCCAGTAAAAGACAAAAAGGTAGATGTCTCTGAAGTACCTGATGCTGCACTTATTTTTTATGCAGCTGTAGACAAGAAAGAAGACGGACTATACATGTCAAGTTCAAGAGCAATGGGTTTAGTAGGTATAGCAACTGATATAGATGATGCAGAAGTAATCGCAGAAGAAGCAGTTTGTTCTGTAAAAGGTCCAGTTTTCCACAGAAAAGACATCGGTACAAAAGAGCTTTTAGATAGAAGAGTTAAACACATGGAAGAGTTAAGAGGATGAAACACGCTTACAAGAAAAAACCAGGCAAAGACATAAGAGAAGCCAAGAAAAAGATAATTGAATACTTTAAACTAGCTAAAGATTCTTGTAGAGCTAATGATTATATACGTAAAGCTCGTAAGCTAGCGATGAAGTTTAAGATTCGGCTTACGTCTGCGCAACAGAAAAAATTCTGTAAACATTGCTATAGTTACCTTGTGCCTGGCAAGAATTTACGTGTTAGAACGCAAGGAAGTAAAGTTGTATATTATTGCCTTGAATGCAAGAAATATATGCGTTTTCCGTTTGTAAGAGAGAAAAAGTTAAAAAGGCAGAAGAAATAGTATTAAAAAAGAAGGTGTTTTCATGAATATCGATAAATCTAATATGCTTAAGGACTTGGATGAGTTTCCTGAACAATGCGCTGCTGCTTGGGAGCTTGGCAAGGATATTTCTTTACGACAGATCAATAGGATTCTAATCTGTGGTATGGGTGGCTCTGCAATTGGTGGTGATTATCTACAAGCACTTGTTAAAACAGTTCCAGTTGAAGTTTTACGTGGTTATACTCTGCCTGATTATGTAGATGAAGATACACTTGTTTTTGTTGTATCTTATTCTGGGAATACTGAAGAAACATTATCTTGTTTTGAACAAGCTGTTTACAAGAAAGCTGAGATAGTTTGTGTTAGTTCTGGTGGTAAATTAAGTAAGTTAGCAGATAAACTGATAAGGCTTCCTGCAGGTTTACAACCTAGATGCGCAACTGGTTATCTGTTCTTCCCTACACTTAGAGTTTTGCATGAGAATGGGATTATTGATGCAAAAAAAGATGTAAAAGAAACTGTTAAGTTGTTGAAAAAAGTTGATAAAAAATATGCACAGAAATTAGCTAAGAATCTGTTCAAGAAAACACCTTTAATCTACTCTTCAAGAGAATTGTTCCCAGTTGCTTACAGATGGAGAACTCAAATAAATGAAAACGCTAAACAAATGGCCTTTAGCCATGTATTCCCTGAAATGTGCCATAACGAGATAATGGGCTATCATTCTGCTGGGAAACAATTCGAAGTTGTTCTGTTGAAAGACGGCCGCGACCATAAAAGAGTACACAAAAGGATGGCAATCTGCAAGAAAATATTCAAGAAACAAGTCAAAGTAAACGAATACGAGATCCAAGGCAAATCAAGGCTGGCAAGGATGCTTTCCACGATTTACTTAGGAGATTATGTTAGTTATTATCTAGCTTTACTGAATAAAGTGGATCCTTCTCCTGTGAAGATTATAGAGTGGATGAAGAAAGAGTTGAATAAATAACTTCACAGTAGTGACAGAGCGAAAGATTTAAAAAACTCCTTATTCTCTATTTTTTAATATGAGTGAACTTTATCAAAGAATTGTAAGAGTTAAGCCAATTATTGAAGCTGATGCTAATCTTTGTGCTAGACTCTGCGCTTGTTATGACCATGCTTATAAAGATACAGGAATGCTTCCACCAGATATTGTCCCCGAAAGTAGAACAAGGAGAACAATGTATATGAACATTGGAACGATTATAGATTCTGAAGGAAATGAAACTTTATTTCCAGGAGTGAAATTATTGCAAGCAGACTGTATAGAGTTTAATGGTATGTATTCTGGTGAAGGTAAAAAAGAAGTTTGCCCTTTGTTAGCAAACGAACTTGGAAAGTTTGATATACTATTTACAAAAACATATGCTGGTTTTGATATTCCACATAAGATTATTAATTTAATTGGAGTAGTTTATCATCCAGGTTACGATAGGTATGGTATGTTAATGGAAGACTTATCCAATTGTGGTAAAAGAGAGGTTTCTCAAAGTGAGCGTACAGCAGATGTTACAGTAAAAGATGGTGAGGAAACATGGGCTGTTACTATAGACCTAAAATTCAATATCGAAGATGAAGATATAGAAAGAGGCAAAAAATATTTTAGTGAGGAAGCAATGGTTGTTTTGCCTGTTGCAGATTCTAAGGAAGAATAACTTTATTCCAATCCGACTATTCCTCACAGCAACCTTTATAAAGTAAATATTGTTTCTTCTGTTATCATGGATACTGTTAAACCTAAGCGGATACTTGTAACTAGTGCTTTGCCGTATGCAAATGGGTCGATACACATTGGGCATCTGGTGGAGTACATTCAGACAGATATATTTGTAAGGTTTTTGAAATTGATTGGGGAAGATGCTATATATTGTTGCGCTGATGATACGCACGGAGCACCAATCTCTATTAAAGCAGAGCAGTTAGGAATTACGCCTGAAGAATTGATTGCAAAGTTCCATAAAGAGCATTTAGAGGACTTTAGTAAGTTCTTGATTGAGTTTGACAGTTATTATTCAACTAATTCTCCTGAAAACAAGAAATACGCAGAATTAATATTTCAAAGACTGAAAGATAAAGGTTTAATCTACACTAAAGATGTAGAACAGAGCTATTGTCCAAACTGTAAAAGGTTCCTGCCAGACAGATATGTTAAAGGAACCTGCCCAAAATGTGGTGCAGAAGACCAGTATGGAGATGTTTGCGAGAAATGTAATGAAACCTATAACACTACAGACCTTATAGATCCTTATTGTACTATATGTAAGAACAAACCAGAAAGAAAGATATCCAAACATTATTTCTTTAAATTAAGTAAATACGAAGAAAAACTTTCTATCTGGCTAAAAGAACATAGAGAATTGCAGCCAGAGATAGTAAATTATGTTAAAAACTGGATAAAAGAAGGATTGCATGACTGGGATATAAGCAGGGACGGACCTTATTTTGGTTTCAAGATTCCTGGAGAAAAAGACAAATACTTCTATGTATGGCTGGACGCTCCTATTGGCTATATTTCCTCAACAGAAAACTATTGTAATATGCACAACAAAAAAACAGCAGATTACTGGAGTAGCAAGGATTCAAAAATAATCCATTTCATTGGCAAGGATATAATCTATTTCCATTTCTTGTTTTGGCCAGCTATGTTGCTAGGCGCTGATTTCAGAACACCTGATAATATTGTAGTGCATGGTTTCTT
>CAZJZJ010000008.1:0-20694 GCA_964550525.1 uncultured Methanosarcinales archaeon | reverse complement strand
AAAATCTGGATGCATGTAGGTATGGTGACCATAAATGGAGAAAAAATGTCCAAGAGCAGAGGAACTTTTTTCACAGCTAAAGAATTCGCTGAAAAGTATAACCCTGAATACCTTAGATACTATTATGCAAAAACACTTAGCAAAAAAATGGCTGATATTGATTTGGATTTCAATGATTTTGTCAATGCTGTAAACAATGAACTAGTTGCAAACATAGGCAACTTCTGTTACAGAGTACTTAGTTTCACTAAAAAAAATTACGACGGTGTAATCGCTGATATTGATGAAAACAAGGAATTGATTGAAGAAATCCATCACAAGGTTGATACAATTAAAGAAGCATTCCTAGACGCTAATTTCAATGTTGGTGTAAAAGAGATTTTTGCTATAAGTGCTCTAGGCAATAAATATTTCCAGGACAATGCACCTTGGAAATCTATTAAGGTTAATAAGACAAAAACACAGAAAGTATTGGCTACATGCATCAATATTGCAAAGATACTTTGTATTCTATTAAAACCAGTTGTACCTAACATTGCAAAACAACTGGAAGAGCAGCTTGGTTTGCAAGATCTAACCTGGGAAGACATTAATTTCGAGTTAAAGGATCATAAGATTAAAGATGCAGGTATATTGGTGCAGAAGATGGAAGAGGAAGAAAAAGAGGAGAAATTCCCTTTAAACCTAAAAATCGCCAAAGTCATTGACGTAAAAGCACATCCTAATGCAGACAAATTATACGTTTTCCAAATAGATTTAGGCACAGAAAAAAGGCAGATTGTAGCTGGGATTAAAAGCAAGTATTCAATTGAAGAATTAAAAGGAAAGAATCTAGTGGTTGTTACTAATCTTAAGCCAGCTAAGCTTCGAGGAGAAGAATCCAATGGAATGTTGCTTGTCGGAGCTAAAACACACGATGATTTTGGTTTGCTGACAGTAGAAGGCAGTCCAGGAGAGCCAGTTTTCTTTGAAGGACTTGAAAATGATACTAAAACAATTGATTTCAAACAGTTCACAAAGTTAAAACTTGAACTAAAAGATCACAAAGTTTTCTTTAAAGGCAAAGTGCTGAAAACAGCTAAGAATGAAGTAAAGTCTGAGTTTGTGAGTGAGGGGAATGTTGAGTAAAACTCTCAAGTAGTAAACCCTTAATTTCTAAAACTCTTTTTCCTCTGCAAAAATAATAAACTTTATAAATGCAACATACCAAATAAACCTAAAGAGGGGTAATAACGTAATGAAAAAAAGAGTAGTAGCTATAACCCTAATTTTATTGGTACTAATTATACCTATGCACACTTCTCTTGTTTTCGGTGATATCGACGTAAGTGTTTCTGGAGAAGATGGGATTGATGGTTTCATAAAAGCAAATGATGTAATCACAGTTATAGCTAATGTAAGTGATGCAACAAGGGATCTAAGTAAAGATAATGTGAAATTAGGGCCTAACCAGATTAATGTTGAGGATTTTGACGTCTGCAGCCCTGCGCAAGGCAGAGAAATAACATGCACTTTTTCAGATAACATCCGCCTTAATGATGACGAGACTGATGATAGACCAATCGATAACAATCCACCTCAACAAAGGTTCTATGTAATAATCTTTGACGGTGATGAACCTGTTTCTTCAAAACAAGTATTCTACGATGTTGATTATCTTGGCCCTGAGATAACTCCAAAAACAGGAGAACCTCTAGCTGAACAAACAGATGGTAATGTAACCTTAAACCTAATCATAAAGGATTGGGCTTTTCAACTTGGCCCAAATAATCCATCTCATTTTACAGGCATTAAAAAGATAATCATTGATAATACTGATTTTGAGATCAATACAGATGATCAAGAATATAGTGAGACTATAAAAGTAATCATCTCTGGTGAAGATGACGAAGCTAAAACATTAAGTTTAAAAGCTGTTGACAAACTTGGCAATACTGGGACAGCTGTAACAACAAACGCGTTTGTGTTTGATAACACTGCTCCAACTATTGATGAGTTTAAGATTCTTAAAAGTGATGGTGTTACTGAGATCACTTCTATTGCTAAAGAAGGGCCTTATAGCCAGAAGAACGATGCTAAGATAAAGGTAGAAGGAGAAGATATGAGCGGAGTAAGGCTTGTAGCTGATTTATCTGGATTAAACACTAATGCAGGGTTGGGTTATGAAAACCAAGAAGTAACCTGTACAAAGACACCTGAAACAGATAAGTATACATGTATAATCTCAGGCATAAACATTAAACTCAACGACGGGACTGAGACAGTTAAACTTACTGTGATAGATAATTTTAACCATGCAACTGAAAGAACATTTAGCCATGGAATAACTATAGATGTAAGTAACCCTAGAGTAATTGAACTTGGATCGTATTATAGATATGGCGAAACTTATTATGTTAGAAAACAAGACAACACGTTATTAGCTGTTTTCGATGAAGACAGTGCAATGGATCCTGCAAATGTTTTCTTGCTTATAGGAGAGAGTTCAGATAAACTGCCTGCTGATGAATGCAATGAGTCTACTACTACCTGGACATGTTATTGGCATAATCAAGAGATAACTGGTAACCATGGAGAGGCTGTTACTCTATCTCTACACGCAGATTCAAGAGACGCAGCTGGCAATAATATAGCAGAAACCAGGAGCGCTGAACTATTCATAGATGAAGAGGATCCTGTAGAGAAATCTGTAAAAGTATTCTCATGGGGTGAAGAAGGCAGCCAGGATATAGAAGAGATAGTTATAGGTGAGATGCTTGAAGCAAAAGCTGAGATTATTGATGACTCCCGTATACAAGCTTACGCAGATTTTAGTGAACTTTTAGATGATGAACAGTATACCCCTGAATGGATAGATTGTGAGATAAGCCAGACAGAAGATAACAGATGGATCTGCCATTGGCCAGATATGGGTATTGTCTCAGCACTTGTAGGTAAAAAAGATCTTAACTTTATTTTCAGGGATTCTGTAAATAACAGTATAAACGTCAAAAAAACAGTAGATGTATTTGAAAAAGAAGGAGAATTTAAAGAATACTGGCTAAAACCTAAAGTAGAGAATCCTCAGTATCCTATAAGCGTAGAATCACTGAATTATATCAATCATAGAGCATTTGCAAAGGTTGAACTAAAACCAAACCCAAATACCCCTGGTGTAGAGCCAGTCAGGATTGTTATTGATGATTGCAGACCAGACGATTCTGTTTCATACCTTAAAGATACAGGAGACAACCCTTATTGTATGAACTGCGATTTTAATGTAAATGACCTATACCTGAAATTCACTTTCAGGAAACAAAGAGCAGAAGATTTGTTTAACCTACCGTTTAATTGTTCCTTGCGTATAACATCTAAATACAATACAGGCACAACTCAGGTAATCACACAAGAACAAGTGCTAGGTGTTAAATTTGACATCCCTTTCTCTGACAGGATGGCTGCAATCGAAGACGCAGTTGAAGACGAGATTGAAAGCATAAAAGGAAGCTGGCTTTTAAGCAATGATATACTAGATAACCTGATCAAGATATATGATATTGCAAACAAGATATGTACTTTTTTACAGTTGTTTATTACTATAGCACATACGCTGGCAAAGGTTGAGATGATATTTAGGTATTTTACAGATTCAAATCCTGTAACATATAAATATGGTGTACTAATGGGTGAAACCTCAGGTAGAGTTGCAGATATAGCCAACAAATTAGACGGTTGGTTTAGGAAATTCTGTTATTTTCTATCATGCAAAGGAGGTGGTTTCCTAGCTAATATGTGGGGACCAGACCTTGCAAGTACAGAGGAAAAGCTCAGGACAAACTCTGCTGCTGCAAATATTTGGCATGGCAAGGGTTTGTCAAGCGATTCAGTAGCAGATATAATGGAACCACAAAAATCACTCATAGTAAGTCTAAGATACGGCTGCCTGCCTGGCATAATAGCCAATTTAAAAAGAGCACGTAATATTGAATGCGCCTATGTTAGTTGTCTAAAGGACCAGGTTGCTGCAGGTGCTCCTATAAGTGTATGCACTACTACACGCAGTTTTTTATATTGCCAGTATGTTTATGGAGAGATATTTCATATATTCCCATTATTAAATGCATGGACACAATTCACGCAACAATTGCTTGATTTATTAGCAAATCCTGAAGCAGCTTTGATAAGTGCTGTATTGACAACTGTTTGTGAACCCGGTGTTGCCACAGGTCCTGTACATGCACTCTGTGTTGCAGCACAAATGATGAAAACAATCACAAGTTTAACTGAACTACAAGACCGTATCAAAGAAACCAACAAATGGCTAGATCAAGACGAAGATATATGTGCCGAAGCTTTAGCATAAAAAAAGAGGAAAAAATGAATAGGAAAGCACAAATCACAATATTCATTATCATAGGTATAGTGCTGTTGCTTTCATCAGCTTTAATCATATACGTAAGAAATAGGGTGGCTGAAGATAAAGGTCCAACAGGGATAGAGCCGGTTATTGAAGAGGTGCCTTTAGAGCTTAGGCCAATAAGCAACTATATCACTGAATGTTTAAGAAGAACTGCAATCGATGGTTTAACTATACTAGGTAAACAAGGAGGACATATAGATATGTCAGGTAAATACATAATTGAACAAAAACCTACTGAAAGTGTAGGAATCTATATGGGTTATAAAATACCTTACTGGCATTACTTGAAAAGCAGCAATACGTGTAATGGTAATGAATGCTTTTTCTCAAGCGAGATGCCTTACCTATATAGAACAGAGGATGATACTGGTTCTGTTGAAGCTCAATTAGATAGGTATATTGATTCTAATCTTGATTTGTGTTTAGATTTCTCTACATTCGAGGACCAAGGTTTCACTATAGTCCCAGTTACAGGGATTAAAACTAGAACCTCTGTAGCTGATACAGATGTAAGTTTCCTTGTTGATTATACAATTGAGATACTCAAAGAAGGCAGATCAACTGATATTAAACAGTATTATACTAAGATACCTTTGAATTTTAAGCGTATTTTTACGTTTGCAAAGAATCTGACTGATTCTGAGAAACAGCATTCATTCTTAGAAAAACAAACACAAGATGTAATCTCAGGTTATGCAGTTGGATTGAATAGTATACTGCCTCCTTTATCTGCTTCAGATATGAGTGCAAGCGCGCCTAAGATCTGGCTAAAATCACAGACTAAAGAGAATGTCAAGGAATTGCTGATGATACACACAGACATGTTAAAAGTAGCCAATACAAAAAACTTTGAACCTTATCAGCTTGATGGTATAGCGCAAAGCATCCATAACCAAATGATACTTCCTTTAGACGATGATAAATACCTTGATATTGCTGCTGAATTCACATATATCCCATTCTGGGATATCTACTTTAACATTGATTGCAGAGGCGAGATCTGCCAACCAGACAGAATAACTTCTCCTTTAGAGATTATCGGGGTTCAACTGCAACGTTATGAATTTACCTATGATATATCCCACCCTGTACTTGTAGAACTAAGTGATGAAAGTGAACGAGCTAAAACATTGTTCGGCAGGAACGGCTATAAGTTCTTGTTCGCTCTTGAGTCTAATATTAGAAATTTCGAGCCTATGAAACCTAACACAACCTATCTAAGAGTTGAAACAAGTGAAGAGAATCTATTATGTAACATTAATCAAAGGCAAAGCGGTAATGTAACTGTGAAAGTTATCAATGCTAAGACTAACCGTAATGTAAAAAACGCTGCTGTTTCCTTTACAGCTGCAGGTATTGTATGCCCAATCGGTATGACTAGTGATACAGGTGTGATGGTAGATAAGTTCCCTACAGGCACAGCAGGCGGTAGGCTTGTTGCTTCTGCTGACGGCTATTTCAAAGCTGAGATACCTTTCAACGCAAAAGTAGGTGAAAATAGCAGGCAAGAGATTAGATTATACGAATTTAGCCCAGTGAATATCACACTAAAGATAAAAAGAATACGCAAGAAAGGAGGTTCATGGCAATTAGATACAGTTGCAGAAGACATGTACTCTGAAGAAACCGCATTCGTAACCATAGAAAAAGTGCAGGAACAAGGTGACTCTGAACTTGCAAGGTTTGTAAATTTCAATAATGTAACTAAATCGCAAACAGTTGAACTTGTACCAGGCGAATACAGGATAGGAGCAACTGTAACCTTAAATAAAGATATTGTAATCCCAGACGAATACATAAAAGTACGTAAAAACATGTTCAAGAAAGAAACAGTACTTGTACCTGGCTTCACAATCCCTATGATAAGCGCTTCAACTAACCTAAACGAAGAAACTAAAGTCTGGCAACTAAGCCAAGCTACAATAGACAGAGGCAAAGTAACCATGTACGCAGTTTCTTTCCATCCTGAATCCTTCACAACACACCCAGACACAGACCAAATCAACAAAGCAGAAGGTTATGTCAAACAACACGCCGAGGAGTTGTTACCATGAAGAAAAAAACAATAATATTAACAATCCTAATGATGGTTTTAGTAGTTGGTGGAGTGATTGGGGCGGAAGTTAATCCTGTAGACGCGCCTGAAGAGGTTGCGGCAACACCTGCACCCAAAAATTACGTCTTAACAACTAAAGATGGAAAAACGGGACTTTATGAAGGTGATGAGGCTGTTACTGGTTGGCAAGACTTACCTCCTTCCCTAGTCACACAGATAAACAATGAAATCGGGACTGGTAATATTGTTGTGGTAGATGGAACAACCATTAATTTCAAGAAAGGCGATGAAGAAGGAACCATAACAAAAGGAACTAGTGATTACCATGTACCCGGAAACGTACAAGGTGTACGTAAGTCATATATCCCTATATCTGGACACACTCCACCAGAACCTAAAGACGAAAGTGATGAAACAACTACATCATTTAATACTGATACATATGAACGTTACAGAGCTGATGGTACATCTTATTCTGTTCCAAATACAATTAACCCTGAAACAATAGGTCAATATAAAATAAGCAACAACGGTTTAACATTTACTAACAAAGGAGCCGGCGAAATCCATACCATGGGCGCACAAGGAGTTACTATTACATATACAGGCAGTCATCAAAAAGCAGGTCAATCACAAATCCTAAGGAATGGCGACAAATCACAACTCTTCGACACCTCCCTGATCACAGGCAACAACCCAATCATTGACGTGAATCAGGTTGAGAGTGTAAGTGGAAATATAATTACTTATGGAAATCAACAAGCCTATATCGGAGAAGACAATTCAGTGAGGTTCTATGCTGAAGATGCAGACTTGAGTGCGCTCGGCACTGCCGGTGCTCCTCAACCAACATCCACTTCCCAAGCACTACCAGACGGAAGTAGAGTTGACCAAGATTATGAGAATGATAGGGTTACTGTTACTTCTGAGAGTTTGCCTAATGGAAGGTATAGTATTGATGGTGATGCAGGCAGTGTTACAGTTACAACAGATTCTGAGACTAATAAGCCAACAGGAGTTAAAATCCGAGATAACGACAGAAGAAGAGGTTATGATATTACTTATTCTGATAAAAGAGACGAAAACAAAGACGGAGCAACCACTACAACCACTGATAACCTTAGACTTACTACTGATGAAGATAATCCATGGCAAGCTCAATCCAGAAACACAGTTACAGATTTCTACTCAAATGATAAAAAATACAAGACCTCTGATTTAAGAACAACTGGAATTCCCAGATATAATCCTGATGGGAGTGTAATAAAAGATGAAGAAGGTAGAATACAATACACCAATACCAGACACACATCATCTCGTACAACTGGCTATGTAACTCTTTTAGATGCTAATGAGAATCCAATTGGGGGGTATAGACTTGTTTCAAAAACAGATAATAAAGGAGTTTTAAGCAATAGGAGAGAGAATTATAATGATGGAAGGATTAGGATAGTTTTTGAAGCAGATGATTTGCCTGATAACATTCGTTCAACTGACTTAATTACAGACACAGCTGCATTAGGTAAAGCTAATGTTGGTTATTGGGTGGATGAAAATGGAGGGACTTTGCCTTTTGTAGGTGGAGATAGTAAATATGTTTATGATTCAAAAACAGGCAATCAAAAGGTTGATAAAGATGGCCATCCTGTAGAAAATAAGAATTATGATCCAGGTAAAGCTAGGAAAGCGTTTGAAGAAAAGATATTTGGTAAAAATCCTGATAGTCCTCCAGAAGAATTCGCTGCTGAAAGAAGAGCTTATAAAAATCAGCAACAAATCTATCAAGTAAGAAGCACTGGCGCTACAATCACGTATTGGATGGATAGGTTGTCAACGTATCGTTCTTTGGGTAGTTTGTTTAGGAGTGATGAAGAGGTTGAAGAGAGGAAAGCTAAGTTAGCTGATGATTTAGGTATATGGTTTGGCTCAAAAGAGGATATTACTGCAAGTATGTGTTCAAAGAAGATAGGTAAGCCTGGTGAAGGTGTAGGTGTTTCTTATGGGTGCAATGGTTATGTTACTGAGGGTGCTTATATCAATGGAGAGAAGTATAGTGCTGAGATACCTTTTGAATGCGATACAGATTCAAACTGTACAGATATTAAACATGGACTAGTTTGTCAAAGAGATGATCCTGATGATCCACAAGGTGTATGTTATGAAGGCGACGAGATATTCCAGGACATAATACACTTATACAAAATCACGTATAGGGTTACAATGTCTTGTATAAGAAAAAAGAGTTACCATGTCAGGTTTAATGTTCAGTTAGATGGTAAGAGTGGTAAGAAAACATTATATACAAAAGACCTTATGACTGCTGATAACCAGACTACTATTACTGCGACTGGCGAGAAAACCACCAAGTATTCAAGAGAAGATTATGATAAACTATGCATTTTATTCAAGAACCCTCATGTTTTGAAGATGAGCGGTCTTGAAGGAGCTAAGTTATGCAACAATTTTGCTATTAATGGTGAAGAAGATATCAGGTTTGGCTGTCCTTCTGGTTTTGCAGGGTTGGCATGCAGTATTATAGGCGGTAAGAGTGCAGGCAAAGCTGGCAGAGTAACAAGAGTAGTAAGCCAAGATGGCCAGGTAGAAGCAGAATTTGTACCTGATGCAAAGACCTCAGTAGGCAGCAGCGGTACAACCACAAGCACAGAATTTACAAATTGGTGAAATAATGAAACTGTTAAAGAAAACATGGAACAAAAATCTAGCATATGTTTTTGCCTATGATCTAGCTTTTTACGTGTTGCTTTACACAGGGCTAATGGTTTATAGGTATGGCATGGATATGTTAATGAACCTATTAACCAGTCTTAATCTTAATTTTGATTTTTCAAGTGTAACAGGTTCAGAGGTAGAAAAACAGCTTGCTATTGCGCAGGGTTTTCAAACAAAGTTTGTTGTTTTCACTATATTATTGATAATGTTTGTATACTTACTATACTCAACAATAAAATACCTTGTTTGGTCTAAACTAACCAATAAAAAACTTAATATCAGAAGATATCTAAGGTTCTTGCTAGTAAGCTTGGTTGTAATCATCTACATCCCGCTTATAATTGCTGCAGGCATTGGCTTGAGTATTATTTTCAATCAGATGCTGAAACATCTAACAAGCACAGGTGTTTTCCCTATAATTGCTTTTGCAGTCAGTTTAATCATAATCGCTTTAGTGATTATGCCTGTATTCATTTACATTGTCAACTTCATCAATGTCATGTACTTTTACCTGCTTAAAGGTAAAGGTTTTTTTAAGAAAACTTTCAAAGTACAAAAAAAGCTATACATGCCATACTTAACAATGTCAATAGTATTCATTTTATTGACTTTATTTTCATTCATATTTAATATGCTGCCAAGGATGGCTGAGTTGATTGCTGCATCAATTTTAATATTATTATATTTATCGTGGTGCAAGGTATATTTAAAAGAAGTACTTGCATAAAAAAGAGGTAAAATAATGAATAGGAAAGCACAGGTAACAATGTTTATTATACTGGGGCTTCTCATAGTTCTAGCTGCAAGCTTGTACTTCTTTTCAAAACAAGAAGATATCAAGATCCTACCTAAACAGACAGTTCCTGAAGAGATCTCGCCAATAAAAAGGTTTGTTGAAGAATGTGTATATGAATCAGGGTTCACAGGTCTGCAGAATATTGGAGACACAGGTGGTTATATAGAGTATCCAATTGAGATCTTAAACAATCCAAGGAGTTATCTTAAACCAATCCCTGTTTTCCCTGAGATAAAAAAACCATACTGGTGGCGTGACGGTAAAGAGATAATAACAAGTATCCCTGTCATGGAAAATCAGCTAGAAAAGTTTGTAGCTAAGGATTTTGTAGACTGTCTTAATGATTTTGAAGATTTTAAAGAGCAGTATGAAATTGAAGTTTTAGGCGAACCTACAGTTGAAGCAAGTATCAATGAGGAGGATGTAAGTTTCACGTTAAAATATCCAATCAATGTGAAAAACAAGGTGTTTAACAAAGAAACAAAGGTCAAGAAATACTTTACTAAAGTTCCTGTGAGGCTTAAACCTATGTTTAATCTTGCTAAAGAGATTATGGATAAAGAGAATGAAGGATATTTCATGGAAGACTTTACAATCGACCTTATTGCTCTTACACCTGAAGAACAGATACCTTACACAGGCATGGATTTCAAATGCGGTTCTAAGGTATGGAGTGGAAGTGTAGTGCAAAAAAGGCTTAAAGAGTTATTAAGGTTCAATATCCCTTTAATCCGAGTAAACAATACAGATTATGAGCCTGTACCAGAGGATACACCTTATGTAGCTAACCATTATATATGGTATGTTACACCTGATAAAAGGGATTTCAGGGTTTCTTTAACCTATGACGAAGAATGGCCGTTTGCTATGACAGCAAGGCCTAACAATGGCGCAAAAAAGATGGAAGCCATGCTGCTAAAATCCAATGCGCAGAAATCACAGAGTTTCTTATCTTTCCTTTGCATCAATCTATGGCATTTCACCTATGATGTAAAGTATCCAGTTATGGTGACTATAGTAGATGAAGCTAGTGCTAAACATGAAGCATACTCATTCAGTTTCCCTTTCTTTGTCTCAGTTGACCATAACATGCCAAGAAGAGAAGCGTTTGTATCAACAGAACTGCAACTAGAGCAGCATGCATCAAGCAAAGAGTTCTGTGAAAAGACTAAAGAAAAACAGATCACTGTAGTCACAAAAAACAAGTATAATGACGATCCTATAAGCAAAGTCAATATAACCTATATCTGCGGTAAATACGCTTGCGATATGGGCAGAACATCATGGAGTGAAGCTGAAGGAGTGTATGGAGCTGAAGCACAGCTTGTAGCTAAGTTCCCTTACTGCATAAATGGTATAATAAGAACAAGTAAAGACGGTTATCTTAGCTCAGACACATTTGTAAGTACAGACGATGATAAGATTGTTGATGTTGTTTTAACCCCAGCAAAGGTGTTCACAGATTTCAAGGTTGTTAAGCATAATAAAGATGACCCTGGTTTTGAAGAAGGCCTAGGCAATGATGAGAAAGCTTTGATAAGTATAACGCAGAAAGAAGAGGATGTTGATAATTTTGTAATCTATCCAAAAGAACAAGAGGTAGTCAACGAGATCACTTTGCTTAAAGATGGTAATTTCAAGTACGATGTTAATATATACTTGATCAGGGATGAAACAGTAGTAGGAGGTTATGAAGGTGAATGGAGGCCTGACCCTGAAGAGATAAAGAACAGTGAAGAGATTAAGCTGCATATCATATATACAACAGGTTTCATAACAGAGTTTGAACAGTATGATTTCATAGGCAATCTACAGCAATACTCTAAAAAAGTACCAGCTCCAGAATTAAGATGAACAAAAGATTCAACCAAAAGATTATTGTAAGCATGTTCATGATAGTTTTAATAGTCATGACAACGCCTGCAGCAGCTTCCACTATAGGCATAGATAAGGTTGAAACCAAGGTATTGAATGATAACGAGGTAAATATCACATGGGACACTATAAAGGCAAGCAACACAAGTTTAGAGTATGGTTTTAGTAAAGACAACCTTATTTTCAGTAAAGGCAATAATGAATACGTGACAAAACATAATCTGCAATTGAACTATCTTGCGTCTAACACCACATTTTATTTCCAGGCAGTGTCTGAGGATGAAGAAGAAAGAGAAGTAGGCAACAATGGCGGTGCTTATTATGATTTCAAGACCTATCCAACTGTACACATATATGATGTTAATGTAACTGACAGAAAAACAAACCTTGCAGTAGTTGAATGGAAAACAAACATCCCAACTGACAGCAAGGTATTCTATTCAAACGATAGTGAAGACCTAAAAAATAAGGTTGAAGATACTGCTTTAACAGAGAACCATAAACTTACTTTAACCAATCTAAAGAACGGAACAAGGCATTATTATGCAGTGCAATCCAGTTATAAATATCAGATCGATGATAACGTGCCTTATACATTCAAAACAAGATGGGATCTTGACCCTCCTTTATTTGAAAACCTAACTATACCTGAAGATGGTTTTTATACACAAAACAAGATAGATATTAGTGGTGTAACTGAACCTTTCTCTCAAGTATACCTTTACACCAATCATGAGAAGAGGTTCAAGAATCAAAACATTATAGGCCAGGCAGGTAAGTTTGAGTTCAAGAATATTAAACTAGATTCAGGCAATAACCCTATAAGGCTAGAGGCCATTGACAGCAGTCAGAATAAGAATGTCTATGAGTTCAATATTACTGTAGACTTAGAGCCGCCTGTACTTGACGTAGAAAAGATACCTGAACTTATAGCTGAGAGAGGTACAAAAACCATCTATGTTAAAGGCAATGTCAGTGAGTTTGTAGATCTAACCTACTATATAGAACATATAACAACTGATACAGAAGCACCTGCTAAGGTTACAGGGCTGGCTGATAAAGAGATAAAATCAGATAGGGTTGATCTGGTTTGGGATAAATCAACTGCTCCAGATATAAAAGGTTACTATATCTATAAAGATAATAAGCATATTGATACACAATCCCATAACACTTATAGAGATAACAATGTGCAACCAGATACTACATACAGTTACCAGGTTAGGGCAGTTGATAGGAACTGTAATGAAGGCCCTAAATCAGATGTAAAAGAGATAACTACACTTGAAGGCCAAGAAAAAGAGATTAAAGATATCAATGGTACAAAGTATGACTGCACTGAGAAGATCCAGAAAAAAACTATACAGCATGAAGGAGATTTTGAATTAGTGTTTAAACTTAAAGAAGGCAATAACAGGATAACTATTGAAGCTGTAGATAAAGCAGGTAACAGTGCAAAGTTCAAACATAACTTGTTGATTGATACTCAACCTCCTAAGATATATAATATAAGACCTAAATCAGGTTCGTTCTTCTACGAAGGCACACTTGGTACAGAGCTTACTGTTGAAGGTGATACAGACCCAGGTGCTCATGTTGAGGTATTTGTAGGCAATACAAGGTCTACACCTGAGACAGCTACAGCTGATGCTAACGGCCATTTCAGGGTAGAGGATGTAAATGTAGAAGGCGGTATTGTCTCTGGTTTGTTTGCAGGCGATATTTCAGGTTTCCAAGCAGGAGGAGATACTTCACGTATAGATGATTCAGCAGTAGACCCAGATAGGGTAGGTGATGAATCAAGGATATGGGATAGACAAAAGGAAACAGAAGTAGCTAAAGTGATTATAAGAGCTACAGATATACATGGATATAAAACAGAGAAAACAGTAAACTATGTCATTGGTACATGTAGTTCAGGTTATCTTGACTGGGATATTGATGTGCTTTCACAATACCAAGCTCCAACCATTTTGAACCCCGAGAGATTAGCTCAAGGCAATGAGATTATTTCTTTCATAATCAATCTAACCTATATGGGTAGAGGAGATAATGCAAAGGTTAACAGTATCAGGCTAAAGCCTGCATGTAAAGCTGACCATATGAAAAATGACCCTTCATTCAATGTTAGCTGTAAGATAATTGAAAGGGTCAGGCCTTACCAAAAAGGCAATGATGATAAGACTATGTGGTATGTCCAATATAGGTTAGAGAAAACAGATGACTTTAAATCTTATGGATTCAATTCAGCTGAGTTCTGGAAACGGTTTAAAGAGAATGGTATTATTTTCCCTTTAATGCTGACAATACGCTACAGCTATGAAGATGAGGATGGTCAAAGAGTAAATGTACCTGTACCGCAGAAAAAATGTTTTGAAGTTGCTTATTTTGTTGATATACCTATAGCACCTAAACAATGGCTGCCTGAAGGACTGATAGATTTCATGATAGATTCTACAAGCAGTGTGATTGAAGCTATAGACGATATCTTGCCTCCGATTGAGAATGCATTGCATGTCGCAGGCATGGGTTGTCTTGGTACTTGGCTCATTAAACTGTTCATAGGCATATTTAGAAGATACAGTTGTGCAATGGAGCCTTACCTTACACACGCTTTAGGAGATCAAGGTTGCCCTAGAAAACAGATCGATGAAGATACAAAAAGAGCTTTAAGCGAAGAAGAACTAAACCTAAAATGCCCAAGATGCGCACGTTGGTGGAATAACGAAGCACAACTTTACAAGATATACAGATGGGTCTGCGACAGAGTACTCTGCCATAAAACACCTGCAGCATGGACAGCTGATAAAGAGAAACGAACTAAGTTGGAAGAAGTTGAAAGAAGGAATAGAGGTTGTAAAGAGAAAGATAAAGATCTGGAAAAAGGATATATAATCACACCAAGAAAAGCAGATAAAGAATACCAAGAAAGGTTCACCCATTATTATAAGATAGGTACACAAGAAAAGGAATATGCTTGGATGAGAAAAAGCGAAGGAGATTTCTTTATTTTAGAACCAATCAGATTTGGAGCTATAACTGATAAAGAAGAAACACTTAAAGTAACAAGTGAAGGTGGAGGAGGAGCTGTATTCTTATCTGTAGCTGAAGCTAATAAAGCTGGAATTACTTTCAAGGGTAAACCAGATGACCGTACAACACATTATGAATTAAGAACTTGTAAAGATAAAGTAGATGAAACAGGTAAAACAAGAGGCAAATACCAAGCTGAAGAAGAATTTGGTAAAACAGATTGGAATTATCGTTTATGGAAAACCAGAGACACATGTTATAACGAGAATATCTATCATCCTGAGAGAGATCAGAGTGCGGCATTTGGCCAGAATAATTGGATCTATGGTGAGGATCTGGCTATGTTGACTCCGCAGCAGCATACAACCGCATTCCAATCCTTGTGTTTAAGCGGGATCAGGAATAGGTTAATGGCTTTAAAAAATATAATGCAAGGCCTGCATAATTGTTTCAGCCAGATAAAAACAACTGGTGAAGCAAGTGCAGGTGTATGTAAAGAGATATTTGCACAGTATATCTGTAGTTTCTTCTGGCGTATGATCAAATATAATCTAGATAAACAAAGGAATAGAGAATCTTGTATAGATGAAGGCGAAGGTGTAGATGAAGGTGAGTTTGCAAATAAGAACAGCCTATCAACTGCTATCTCTGCTGTATGGGAAAGCACTTATGAGAATGCACAGGACTTAAACGAGGATTATGGTAATGCTGAATTGGAAAAATACCTTTCTGTAGGTGAACAAGGTTTTGCAAGAAAGGTATGTATGGGCGCTTTAACAGGTGACTGGGGTCTTGACTTTGATTCTATAATGGATGCAGCTTATTCAAACACATATAATACCCATGTAAGTGCATGGCCTGCTAGCAGGGAGTACCTTACATTCAACCCTGCAACTGAAGAAGCAATATATGATTATAGGGTTGCTTGGCAGATTGTGCCTGGCTGTGCACTGGAAGATTACAGAGTAGACCTTTCTTGTATCAATAGTGGGGTTGCTTATGATTATGGCTTGAATTGCCAGAAAGCAATGGTGTTTGGAGAAGAAAGTGATGATCAATCTCCAAACGGTTGTGACTGCTGGAACCTGCCTGATGAAAAAATACATTCAAACTATTATTCAGGGAAAAGATTAAGCCAAGGTGTGTTTGAAGACAGAAGCAGGCATGATACAGTTGAATCTATGAACAGATATGATCATGTTAAAATAAGCATGAAGGTTAAAGATAAAAAAGTAGCAGATAAATGCCTACCTGAAGGACATGTTAATGGAGTATTCTATTTCCCAATCGAAGATATAACTGCAAGAGATATACTTGACTGCCACCTTGATCTAATTGGTAAAAGCGGTGGATATACATGCAGTGCAGGCGCTTTGATGTGGAGTAAAAAAGGTTATGCTTATTTGGATACAGTGAAATGTAAGGTTCCTACAAGCGGAGAGGCTAAGGATTGCAGAGATACATACTTCTCAGTTGGTGAGAGAATGGAGTTTGAAGTAACTGGCTACAACTCAGGCAAGATACAATGTCTTGAACCTTATATCATGACTAAAACAGGTAAGATATACCGTGAGAACCCTCTTAAAAACATACAAATTGCTGCAGGCCACACAGAAGGATGGACACTTGAAGAAGGTAAAGGTACAGGAGAAGCATTCGATAAAAAGATTGACTTTGGTATAATCAAAGACGAATGGTTTGGCCTGGGCAAAGCTAAATTAGAGAAAAGTGAAGGAGAATGTACTCTCACTATCACTGAAACAGCTGCTTCACCTTCTATAGGGCAGGTTGCCACTATCACGTTCAAGGATTACAAAGTAAATAGATATGAGAACTATGTAATTAATACAGGTGGGGAAAAAGAGGAAAATGATTACACCAGGGGCATGGAATTTGAGATAAATGGTTTCAAAGCAAAGATTTCACCGCCAACAATCCCACCAAGAGACGAAGATACTGATGAAGTAAAAGATATAACATGCAGGTTCACTGTAATGAGAGAAGAAGACCAACAAATCAATGTAGACGAACCTCAAGAATGGAAATTGTTTTTAAAAGTAACCCATCCTTTATCAGATAATAATTGTGACGGCGAGACAGAGCCAATTGAAAAAGAAGGAAAAACCACAGAAATGACCATCCCATTCACAGTAAAGAAAAAAGGCACAGCAATCATCAGAGACAGATGCGCTTACAAAGAGGGCAGAACAATCAATGCAAAAGCATGTGACTGCGATGGAGATGGAGATAAAGATGGAACAGAAGATTGTGATGGTATAACAAAAAAATTCTGTTACGATGGAGAATGTCAACCAAAAAGAAAATGACAGGATGAAGTAGGTTTAGCAGATGAAGAATGTGATTGTGATTCGGACTGAGTTATCGCTGAAACAGGAAATCTTGCTAAGTGTGAAAAAGAAAAAAAGGATGATAAAGCAAGGATTTGTTGTAAACTTAAACCATCTGGCTCATACGGCTGCGCTGAGAACCTAGAACAAGATTGTATTTTAAAACCAGAAGTAAAAAAGATAAGTATGAATGGAATATATGTATATGATCAAACACGCACAGATTTCATTTCTGGAGAGGTTAAAGTTAGTACCACCGAAGAGAGGAATGTTAAATATTTCCATATTCCTTATGAGAAGGATTCAAAGATAAAGATAACATTTT
The DNA here is from genome assembly GCA_964550525.1 of uncultured Methanosarcinales archaeon. Taxonomy (GTDB): domain Archaea; phylum Nanobdellota; class Nanobdellia; order Woesearchaeales; family JANQNQ01; genus CAZJZJ01. The sequence goes on along the minus strand of CAZJZJ010000008.1, from coordinate 3,132 downwards.
ACAGCCGTTTCAAACCTAAAGAAGGCTCTATCCAGATATCTGATACAGATAACGATTTTACTTCATGTACAATTGAAGAAACAGGCCAGGAAAACACCTATGAATGTGAGGTTGAATATGTTGTTGAAAGACCTACCACTTCAGTTGATGCAGATGTGTTCCCATTCTATTTCAAGATAAAAACCCAAGATAATAATTTTGTGTGGGTATACTCAAATAATGACCTATTCATCACCATACCTGAAGCATCACAAGGAACAACACAACAAACAACTGAAGGAGCAATCATTTACCCTGAAAATAGAGTAAAGAGTGGAAGAAAGCTAGATATTTCATGGAGTGAAGGTACACTAACGATTATTGTTGATGGAGTAAATGCTGGTAATAGTATTGGACAGAGGATGAGCGGCGGTGAGATTATTATTAACGGAAATGCTGGGAGTTATCTTGGGCAAGAGATGACAGGAGGAGAGATTCAAGTAAATGGAAATGCAAAAAGCTTTGTTGGAAAAGGCATGACAGATGGATATATCAACGTCAAAGGAGACGCAGAAGACTTTGTAGGTTGGGAGATGAATGGTGAAGATGCAGAGATAACTATACATGGAGAAGCAGGACAATGGCTTGGAATTGATATGAAACAAGGTAAGATTGTTGCACTTAAAAATACAAAAAAAGGGCTTGGTTGGGGTATGAAAGACGGATTTGTAGTAGTCTATGGGAATTATATAGATAAAAGTTCCGATATTGGAGTAGGTAAGGATATGGATGGTGGCAAAATTACAGTTAAAGGAAATTGTGAAAAGATATCCCTAAATTTTCAAGGCGGAACTATTGAATGCGGTAGTTGTAGTGATGAAGCTAGCACAATTAACAGTATTATCAATGGAATAAAAGCCACAGATAAAACAGCAACAATCATCTGTGGAGATAAAACATACTCAACTTAATTCTTAACGCCAAACAACTTCCACATCATCAGTTCTTTCATAAGGCCAAATAACGCAATCTTTTAGTTTTTTCTTGACACCAGCTTTATGCATTAGGTAACCAGTCCAAGCTATCATAGCTGCGTTGTCGACTAAGAATTGGTTTTCTGGGACAAAACATTTACCGCCGCGATCTTCACACATCTTATGTGCCATTTGCTGAAGCCGTTTGTTACATGCCACCCCACCACCTAACAAAAGTTCGTTTTTATCGCAATGTGCCATTGCTCTCTCGCTAACTTCTAGAAGCATAGCAAATACAGTTTCCTGCAAAGAAAAACAAAGGTCTTCTTTACTAAATTTCCCAGACTTAAATTTATTCTTTAGATTAGTAAGCAAACCACCGAAAGAAACATCCATGCCTTTAACCACGTAAGGTAATTCTATAAACTTATCAGGTCCAGATTTCAAAGACAATTCATAAACCTTTGGACCGCCTGGAAAACCTAGTCCAATAAAACGTGCAAAACTGTCTAAGAAATTACCTACACCTATATCAAGTGTTTCACCGAAAACTCGATACTTCTTGCCTTCATAAGCAATAACCTGAGTGTTTGCACCAGATGCGTATAATAAAACAGGATCAGAAGCAGAAGTAACTAACCGACCAATCTCTAGATGTGCAATGCAGTGGTTAACAGGTATAACTGGCTTACCTAACTTACCACCTAAAACGCGTGCAAAAAACGCACCTATACGTAGAGAATGTCCAATACCAGGTGAACCAGAGTAAGCAATTAGATCAATATCTGAAAGTTTAATCTTAGCTTTTTCTAAAGCAGAAAGCAAAACCTTATCACAAACATCAACATGATGATCTGCTGCTAAAGCAGGAATTATGCCTCCAGTTTTAGTTGTATAACTATCCTTAACATTAACCAATACTTTCTTGCCATCCAAAACAGCAATCCCAAACGTATGTGCAGTTGATTCAACACCCAAGATGATCATTTTCTTTTACCTTTAGTTTTCAAAAAAGTAAAATTACGTCTTTTTGTATGTGTATCTCTCTCTACATTCTGAATAAAGTTAAAGAGTGAACCAGTAAACTTATCCAAGTCTTCTTTTAATGAATCAAAAGTTTGTTTATCAAGATACCCTAGTCGCTCGGACAAAATAAATAATGCTTCTAATTCTTTTGAAGAGCCATAAGCGTAATTAAGATGATTAAAAAACACTTTAGTTGAAACAGCCCCTGCACCTTCTGCAATATTCAAAGGAAGTGAAGTTACTGCACGACGCATTTGATCTGCAATATTATTCCTTTCTTTCTCTGGAAGTGAATCAACTATTGGATAAACCTTCTCAACCAGATCAACAGCCATTTGCCAAATCCTTAATTTTCTAAAATCTCTACCCATAACAGCTGGGGTGGCACACTGCATATTTAAAAGTTACTAAAAAAGAAGTTAGTTTTGAAACTCTGACCGTCGAAGTCATTGATTGCTTTGTTTGCGTAGTGTGTTTTTACGTAGCAAATAAGCAACGACGAGACGCAGTTTTGCTGAACGTGTTTTTAGTGAAGCAAAACGAAGTAGGGCAGAATTTCAAAGTATTATCTAGTGAGCTTGGTTCTTACATTATGTTTAATACAGCTACCGCTAAAGAGTATGATTTCAAAAGAAAAAAAGTGAAAAAACCATACATAGACAAGTACAAAACACGAACAGTTGGAAATCGCATGCTGAATATCTCGCCGAAGCTTGATACTTACACACCGATCCCATTAAACGAGTGTTCTACTCGAGTTCATGATCTCTCTTTTCGAGGAAGGCTTCGTGCTTAGATGCTTTCAGCACTTATCCTTTAGCGCGTAGCTGCCCGGCTTACCTTGTCAGATAACCGGTCGACCAGTGGCGCCGAAAGCCAGTTCCTCTCGTACTATGGCTTCCTTGCTCTCAGAGATCAAACATTTCCAGTAGATATTAAACATACTGCCTCACAGCGTACTGAACCCAGCTCACGATCCCTTTTGATGGGTGAACACCCCCACCCTTGGGCGCTTCTGCACGCCCAGGATAGGAAGAGCCGACATCGATGTAGCAAACCGCGCCGTCGATAGGAGCTCTCGGGCGCGACAACTCTGTTATCCCCGGAGTAACTTTTCGGTCATCTCTAGCCCCCATCAAGGAGGACTTAGAGG
>CAZJZJ010000007.1:0-51361 GCA_964550525.1 uncultured Methanosarcinales archaeon | reverse complement strand
GGTGCACCTTTATTTCTTGCAAATAGTATAAGGAGAATTATGTTAAGCGAAGTACCTACAATGGCAATTGAGGAAGTAGAGTTTAACAAGAACAGTTCAGCATTATATGATGAAATGGTTGCACATAGACTAGGCCTTGTTGTATTAAAGACTGATTTAAGGTCATATAATCTACCTGATAAATGTTCGTGTAAAGGCGAAGGTTGTGCAAAGTGTCAACTTAAGCTTACTTTGAAAGCTAAAGGACCATGTACAGTATATGCATCTGATATAAAGTCTAAGGATCCAAAGGTTGTACCTGTTTTTCCTAAGACCCCTATAGCTAAATTGCTTAAAGGCCAGGAATTAGAGTTAATTGCAACTGCTATACTTGGTTTAGGCAAAGAGCATGCTAAATGGTCTCCGGGGCATGTTTATTACAAACATAAGCCAGTTGTTGAGATTAAGAAGAAAACAAGTAATGCTGATGATTATGTTAATGTGTGCCCAAAAGGTATTTTTGAGAATAATAAAGGAGAACTTAAGGTTAATAAGGATAAAATCATTGATTGTCATCTCTGTGGTGCATGCACTGATATTGAGAGTAGTGTTGTTGATGTAACTGAAAGTGAAGATGAACTTATATTTGTAGTAGAACCTTGGGGACAATTAACAGCTAAACAGATTGGAGTAAAAGCTGCTGAAGTATTTAATGAGAAACTAGATAATTTTACAAAGAAACTCAAGGAGCTCAAGTAACTCTCGCTTTATACGCGGGGGTGGCAGAGTCTGGTCAAATGCGCAAGGTTGAGGGCCTTGTCCCTTAGTGGGTGCGCGCGTTCGAATCGCGTCCTCCGCATTAAAAATTAAAAACAAAAAATGGCAAAACCAAAAAAATCCTTTGGATTTTTAAGGTTCCATTTTAACAAGTAAAAATGAAACGAACTGGTCCAACAAACGTGGAACTAAGGTCTTTAATAGATGAACTTAGAGAGAAATCTCGTGAAGATAAGGTTAATCTTTGGAAAAGGGTAGCTGTTGACCTAGAAAGACCTTCAAGAATCAGGAGAGCTGTTAACCTGTTTAGGATTAATAGGTTTACTAAAGAGGATGAAATAGCTCTTATCCCTGGGAAAGTTCTTGCTAATGGCGAATTGGACCGTAAAATAACAATCGCAGCATTCAATTTTTCACGTTCAGCATTAGATAAAATCAATAAATCTGGTTCAAAAGCTATTACAATCAAGGAATTGATGAAAAACAGTCCTAAAGGTAAGAAAATTAGAATAATTGGGTGAAAACAGATATGATAATTGATGCAACTGATTTAATCATGGGAAGAATTGCTACAAAAGCAGCTAAATCAGCTTTGATGGGAGAAAAAGTAGATATAGTTAATTGTGAGAGTGCAGTTATAAGCGGTGGTAAGGAGAATATTCTTGCAAAGTATAAAAGATTTAGAGATATGGGTAATCCTAAATTTGGTCCATATATGCCAAGAATGCCTGATAGGTTTCTAAGGAGAGCAATTAAACGTATGCTGCCTTACAAGCAACCTAAAGGTAAAGAAGCTTTTAAGAGGATTATGTGTTATATCGGTGTGCCTGATGAATTTAAGGATAAAAAACTTGATACTGTTAAAGAAGCAAACATGTCTAAGCTTCCTAATGTTAAATATGTTACTTTAAAAGATGTTTGTAAATTTATGGGTGCTAAAATATGACTAAAACAAATAGAGTACATACTTCAGGAAAAAGGAAAAGCGCAATTGCCAGAGTTACACTTAAACCAGGCAAAGGTATAATCAAGATCAATAACACTCCTCTTGATAATTATGAACCAAAGGTTTCAAGAATGAAGATAAGAGAACCTTTAATACTTGCAGGAGATATAGTTAATAAAGTGGATGTTTCTGCTAATGTAATCGGTGGCGGTGTATCCAGTCAAGCAGATGCAACAAGGTTGGCTATTGCAAGAGCATTAGTCAAGTATACTAAAGATAATAAACTTGAAAAAGAGTACCTTAAATATGATAGACAGATGTTAGTAGCAGATGTAAGGTTCAAAGAAACACATAAGCCAAATAGACACGGTAAAGCTCGTGCAAAACGTCAGAAATCATATAGATGATTTCTGAGCGTATTTGTGCTAACGCAAAATAAGACAAAAATTATACAGGTGATGCAATATGATAATTCCAGTTAGATGTATGACATGCGGCAAACCAGTTGGCCACTTATGGGAAGATTTATGTGAAAGAGTATCTAATGGTGAAGAAAGAAAAAAGATTCTTGATGAAGTTGGGTTAGAAAGATACTGTTGCAGAGCTTTGTTTTTAGGGCATGTAGATCTGATTGATACTGCAGGCCAGTTTAAGAAATTCTGATTATTTTTTTATCCTTTTATTACACCCAAAGGAACTACTTTTACAACTTTCTTTCCTATTCCCAGTTGGTGTGATACCTCTACAACTTCAGATACATTTTTGTAAGCCTGTGGTGCTTCTTCTGCTATACCTTTCCAGGAAGCTCCTTTTAAGAAAATGTTTTTTTGCTCTAATTGTTTTTTGATTTGTTCTCCTCTGAAGTTTCTTAACATCTCTGATCTGGATGCAACCCTTCCTGCGCCGTGCGCTGTAGAGGCAAATGATAGTTCTTCAGCTTGTTTTGTACCAACTAAAATATAGGATGCAGTGCCCATTGAGCCTGGGATTAAAACTGGTTGGCCTATGTTTCTATAGACTTCTGGTAGTTCGTCTCTTCCTGGGCCGAATGACCTGGTTGCGCCTTTTCTATGCACACAAACTGTTTTCTTTTTTCCATCAATATTGTGTTCTTCTATCTTAGCAATATTATGGCATACATCATATACAACATTGATTTCTGTATTTCCAAATATCTTTTCTAATGACTCTCTGATCCAATGCGTAATCATTTGTTTGTTTGCAAAACCAAAATTAGCAGCTGAACCCATTGCTTTAAGATATTTCTGGCCTAGCTCAGATTTGATAGGCGCGTTGATTAATTGTCTGTCAGGGAGGTTGGAGAAACCATACTTCTGTTCCATATGTTTGATATAATCAGAAGCAACCTGATGGCCAAGGCCTCTGCTACCGCAATGTACCATTATTGTGATATTATCTTTATTGTCAACCATAAATGTTTTTGCAATATCTTGGTTGAAAATCTCTTCAATCTTTTGTATCTCTAAAAAATGGTTTCCTGCACCTAAGCTTCCTAACTGAGGCATACCTCTTTGAATAGCTTTTTCACTAACTTGGTTAGGATCATTTAGTAAACAACCTTGGTCTTCTGTTCTTTCATAATCTTCTTTTACACCAAAACCTTGTTTAACAGCCCATTTTGTGCCGCCTGCTAATGCTTCTATTAATTCATCTCTTGAAAAGCGTTGTTTTGCTTTTTTGCCTACACCTGCAGGGATGTTTTCGAAGAGAAGTTCAATTACTTGTTTTCTTTTTTCCATGAAATCTTTTATTGAGATGTTTGTTGAGAGTAATCTTACAGAGCAGTTTATATCAAAACCTACACCACCTGGGCTTATTATGCCTTCTTCCATGTCAAACGCTGCTACACCGCCGATGCTGAAACCGTATCCTTGATGCGCGTCAGGCATTACAAAAGATGCTTTCTGGATACCTTTCAAACAAGCTACGTTTTTTGCTTGTTCAATGGTTTTATCCTGTTTAATCTTTTCCATAAGTTTTTCAGAAGCGTAGAATATAGCAGGAACTTTCATATTACCTGATTTAGGAACTTCCCAAGTAAGATCATTAATTTTTTTGATTTCCATAATTCTCACCTATTGGTTTAAGATGTTTTATTGTTTGTTTAAGTTTTTCAGCTTCAGATAAAAATGTGTCTATTCCCTTTTCTGAGATTACTTTTCTAAGTTTTTGTACTCTTTCTTGAGCTTCTTGTTCAGGTATATAAACAGGTACAAAGCCAGGATCAATTACAAGTACGTGACCCTCTTTTGGTTTAATTGATTCATCTAATTCTTTTATAAAACCGCCCCTTAAGAATTTACTATAGATGCTAATAGGATAACTAGTATAGTAATGGTCATCACTATCAGTTGGTATATCGTAAAGACATACAGTTAGGTCATTATCTAATAAATAAATAGGATTAGCTATTGAGGGCAACTCATTTTCATTCATAGTTGTATATCCAATTATTGTTAAGTCATCAAGATTAAAGGTATACGCTCCTAACTCTTTAATTAAAATATGCATTGGTTCACCTACAAATCAACAACAACCTGTACAGTTGTCTTGTCTTTTTCTTGTTTAATGAACATTTCGTTGTATGTAACTGCTTTGACTTCACCGTGTAGTTCGTATTTATCCAGTTTTGTGTCTCCGGTTACAGTTGCAGTTAGTTTGTTGTCTTGAATTTCTATGTTTTTTATTTCATGCAAAAAAAATGTTTCTGAATCTAAAAGAAAAAGTAATTCTTCTAGGAAATTGTATAATAGAGATTCCTTGTTATCAGCTTCAGCTTTGATTTCTTTTTCTATTTTTGGTTCTATTTTTTCTGTCTCGCACATCACAGAGAACATAGCTAAAGCTGCATTACTGAAAGCTTCTTCTAGGTTTTTGCCGTAGGCTTGAAACTTAGCGTCTGCTGTATGTTCAAGGAACTTGTATTTCATGTTAGAGATAGAAAAAGTAGGTGTTTATATAGTTTTTCTAATAAGTCTTGATCCTGGAAACCTTTTCTGGGATTTCTTCATCTTCTGCGTTTAAAGTTGGATAGTCGCTTTTTTCTGTTGAACTGCTTGATGTTGAAGAAGAATCACCAAACATATTGAATATTCCTCCGCCACTGCTAGGACTTGGAGGATTGCTTTCTGTACTACTAGGCGTCTCAGGGTATGAACTTGCCATAGGCAGCCCTGGTGAACTATCTTCAAAAATATTAGAATGATGTTCTCTTTTCTCTGCCAAAGTAGAAAGAAGTGCAATTACTTTACGTATGTCTGCAGGAGAATCCTCTTTTGTGTCTATGGTTATCTTCATTATTTGTATTATTAATTAATGATTATATAAATATTACTAATAGAAATCTACTCTAACTTCCAAACCATCCCAGGTGGGATATTCTTCTACGATTGCGCATGGGTAATGTATTCTTTTATGGAGCTTGTCAAGTATCCATGGTGCAATAAGTAGTCTTATTTTCTTTTTATCTACTTCAAGAAGTTCGTCAGGCACTTTAAGATCTCTTTTTAGATCTTTTCTGAGTTCTCTTAATTTATCTAGGTGTTCTTTAGGATTGTTTATTGTAACAAGTTTAAATGAATAACCAAAAGAAGGAACCAGGTCTGGAAGATATATAGCTCCTCTAATCAGAGTGCCATCCTTAGTAATCACATCATAAGGTTTAGCTACATTCTTAGCTCTTCTTTTTATTCTTTTAGTTAATTGAACCTTGTCTTTAAGTCTACAACTGCAATAATGGACATTAAATTTAAGCTTTCTGCAAAACTTAAGTATCTCTTGCGCTAATTCTTCGCTTCCTTTAATTGCGTAGGAACCTTTACCTTTTGTTTCAAGGTTGTTTTTTTGCATATATTCAAAATTTGTTTCAGAAATTTCAAGTTCGTTGATGTTTAAGAAATCAATATACTTCTTCATATAATTTACTAGATTCTTTGTTTGTTTTTCTTTACCAGGGATAGCTGGGATCTCTATACCTATGTCCCAATCAAACTTCTTAGCAGACCTTATCTTGTTCCAATCTGTTCTTTTATCCAAGTTTGGGTGGAATCTAATTTCATCAAGCCCGGCATCAAATAGCATTTGTAGTTTTGAAGCTGAAACATTCTTAAGTGGCGCATAAAGATGGATATGGAAATCTTCACCAAACTCCTTTTTCAGCATTTCTATATACTTAAGTGTCCTATCCAGCTTGATTAATGGGTCGCCGCCTGTTATACCTGCACCTTTTGCTTTACATAATCTGGCTTCTTCAAGGATTTCTTCATCCTTAAGGATCTTCCATTCATTTGCCCAGATAAAATCCTTACCTTTTCTTGATGCTGAAAGCGGGCAATAAGGGCAAGTAGAATAGCAAAGGCCTGTAACAAAAAGAACAAGTTTCTTGCCTTCTACACATCGTTTACAGCCATCTGGTAACTGGCCTATGCATTTGGAGTAGTATTTTGTCTTTTTTATCCTTCTCATATAAAAGAGCAAGATGAGATATTATTTAAACGTTTGGGTAGTAGCATAATGCCTAAAGGGTGGTTAATTCACTCAAAAAGCTTTTTATAGTTCAGAAATATGTTATTAGCCACTTCTTCTGCCTCAAATCCTTTGATTTGAGCTATTTTGCCAATTGTTTCAGCTACAAAGGCTGGTTCATTGGTCTTGCCTGTAAAAGGGCTTAAGTAAGGTGCATCTGTTTCTGTAAGCAATTGGTTGATATTAACCTCTCTTACTATGTGCTGGAAATGCTCACTCTTGACTATATTTGTAGGGATAGAGAATGACCAGCCATTATCAGCAGCTTTTTTAGCTAGCTTTAGCCTGCCTCCGAAACAATGCATCATTATCTTCTTGTTTTTAGTGCTTTCTAGGATCTCAATTACCTGCTGCTCAGCTTTCCTGGAATGGATAATAACAGGTTTTTTAAGCATCTCAGCCAGTTCAAGCTGTCTTAGAAAGAGCTGTTTTTGCTCTTTCTCATTGCTGCCTGTCTTGAGATCCATGCCTATTTCGCCAATAGCTATAATCCTGTTTTTGTTCTTTTTTATAAAATCCAGCTCTTCATCTATATTAGCTTTTTTTTTGACTTCTTTGTTTTTCACACTCTTCAACTCATTTGCCATTGCATCCTGTGGATACAATCCAAGAGAACACCTGACAATATCGTAATTTTTAGCTATTTTAAGGGCTATACGGTTCGTATAATAAGTAATCCCAGATGTGATTATAGCTTTAACACCTGCTTCTTTAGCTCTGGCTATAATCTTATCCAAATCCTTGTAAAGCCAAGGATGATCCAAATGTGCATGTGTGTCTACGAGTAACATTTTATATGCTTAGTAGTACTAGTCCAACAAGGATCGATACTACACCTATCTTCTGGTTGAATATAAGTTTTTCTTTTAGGAATATTCTTGCTAGGACAATTGTTACAGCTGGGAACAAGGCTGCAATTGGGCCTACAATGGAAATCATGCCTTTTGTTGCTGAGAAAGCATAAAAGACTGCGCCTAATATGTCAATGATACCTACAAGTAATATGAACATAAGCGTGTTAATCTTCTCAAAGTGGAAAGGTCTTTTTACTCTCATAAATATCGGAGCAAAAGCCCAAGTAACCACTCTCCAGAACATTAGTATTGTAAACCAGTCAAACTTTTTTGAGATATAACCAAGGGTGAATATACCAATACCCCAGGAAAGTAAAGAGCCTATTCCTAAGGTCATTAAACCTTTATCAAACTTAAATTCTTTTGTTGTAAGAGAGACAAGAAATACGCCAGTGAGTGCAAAGATAATTCCAAACCAGTGGTTTGTTAATAGGTTTTCTTTTAGTATTACTATCCCTAAAAATACAATTACTATTGGGTTACATGCTACTATTGGCGATAGTAAAGATATCTTCTTATCAACAAGGCCTTTGTAGAATGTCAAATAACCCATGAAATTGAAAAAGGCTCCGAACACAAGTATCACAAATAGATCCCAACTTGGGTAGATCTGTTTATTTAAAACAAAGTATACCACTAGGTAAGGTATCAAACCAAGTATATGTCCTACTAAAAACGTCTTTTTATAGCCGACTTTTTGTACTGCAATCTTGGCTAGTAGATCTGCTATACCCCAGCTGAACATAGCTGCTAATCCGAACAATATTGAGGTTTCAATCATTTTTTTATCCTATGTGCCCCGCCATTTCTATTACTTTCATGGATGACATTCCTTCCTTATCTTTAATTACCTTTAATTGCCTACTTATCTCTTTTATTTTAATAATAAGTCCAGTTAATGGCCACTTATCTTTTTCAACTCCTTTTGAAACTGCATAATCTAAAGCTTTTTCAAGTTGAGATAGATATAAATCTAATCTTTCAATTGAACCAAAGTATCCTTTTTCTTCCATTTCCTGTTTCGTTGGTGGAAAAATGTCAGGTACACCTGCTTCTACATTTAAGTAGATTATTTCATCAAGTGCACCTTCGATAATAGAATCTAGATATTTGTGTTCTAAAACAGCATCAATATAAAATTGAATAAACCTAGTTAAGTGATGCTCTGGTTCAGACACAACTGCTTTACAGCCTTCTATATGTTTTAATGCTGGGAAACTATCTCCAGGTTTATAATCTGCTAGATACTCTTCTTTAAACATATATTTGTCTGGTAATGATGCGTCTGACATGTATCATTCAGCTTAACAAGAACCTTTATAAATCTTGTCTAATTCTCTGCCTGAATATGAAACCAGTGGAACAGATAGATGTTGATAAGGAGCTTACTGTGAATCAATTAGTCACAAAAATGGGCCTAAGCGGGGTTATGGGTGCAGGCAGGTTAGCTAAGGCTGTTTGTGTGTTTGAGGATATGGTTTCTGATAAAGACTGTAAGGTGTTTTTTGGGCTTGCAGGAGCTATGGTACCTGGTGGTATGAAAAAAGTCATCATAAGTATGCTAAAAGTAGGGTGGATTGATGTACTTGTTACAACAGGTGCAAACCTAACTCATGACATGGTTGAAGCTCTTGGTTATAGGCATCATCAAGGTCATGCTTGTGTTAATGATAAAGAGCTGAATAAAAAGCAGATTGACAGGATCTATGATTCTTTTATGCCGAATGAAGTGTATGAAGGCTTGGAGAAGTTTTTTGAAGAGCATTTTGATGCGTTAAAGGATGAAACTAACATCAAAGAATTCCTATGGAAACTTGGCTCTTTAATCAAATCTGAAGATTCAATATTAAAGGTTTGTTCTGAAAAAAAAATTCCTATATTCTGTCCTGCATTAAGTGATTCTGGGATTGGATTAATGATATGGGGGCATCTTGCTAAAGGCAAGAAAACAACTGTGAACGCTTTTGAAGACATGAAAGAAATTCTGGACCTAGCCTGGACCTGTAAAAAAGCAGGCATATTCTATGTTGGCGGTGGAGTGCCTAAGAATTATATCCAACAAGCAATGCAGTTTTCACCGAAAGGAGCTAATTACGGTATCCAAGTCACAATGGATAGGCCTGAGCCAGGCGGTTCAAGCGGCGCTGAATTACGAGAAGGCATAAGCTGGGGCAAGATGGCTACTGAGGGAAGGTTTGTTGATTTAATTTGTGACGCTACAATTGCTTTGCCGATTATATTGGCAGCTATGAAGGAACGTATTAAGTAACATTTAAATAGTATTGAGATTAATATTTTTCAACTTGGGGGTATGCTTAATGAAACTAACGATAAAAGACAGAACTTACATATTGTTTGGATTGTTTATTGCTGCGCTTGTTTTGGGCAATATTCTTGGGACTAAAATAACTCAAATCTGGATATTCAATTTCTCAGTTGGAATATTTGCTTATCCTGTAACTTTCTTGATCACAGATATAATCGAAGAAGTGCATGGTAAAGAGCTTACAAAGAAGTTTGTTTTCTGCGGTATGATTGCACTAGTATTCATGTTATTGATTACATTTATCTCAGTTAAGCTGCCTTACGCAGAAAGAAGCTGGGTACAGGATGCTGAGTATGGTAAGATCTTTGGTATGAGCTTAAGATTGATGATTGCAAGTATCATTGCTTTTGTAATCAGCCAGTTCCATGATGTATGGGCTTTTAATTTCTGGAAACAAAAAACACATGGGAAATTCCTTTGGCTGCGTAACAATCTTTCTACAATAGTGAGCCAGTTCATAGACACAATAATCTTTATGTTTATTGCGTTCTGGAACGTAAGCCCTAAGTTAAACGCGCATTACGTGTTCTTTGGCTTAGCTTTGCCTTACTATGGGATTAAGGTTATAGTAGCTCTACTTGACACACCATTTATTTATCTTGGTGTATGGTGGTTGAAGGGGAAGAGATAAGCCACACAGGTTTAACCGGAATTCCTGTTATATTCTCCCGATAGGGATTGGTTTTTAGTGCAACGTTCCAGAAGGGAAAACACTCAAAAATTCCTTGAATTTTTGGTGCTCAAAAAAGCTTTGCTTTTTTGTTGAATCAAAGTCGGCTGGAGTAAAATAAAGAAATAGAGGCTGGCGAATTTCAAATAATTATTTATTTTTTCTTCTTTTTTTGTAATAATAATAAACATCTTTCTTTGTCATTTTTATTAACTTTATAATCTTCTTCTCATCTATATCTTTCAAAGAATAAATCTTAATATGTCTCATATATTCTCCAGTTCCTTCTAATAGCTTTTCAGACTTTTTCGATAACCCGCCAATAGCAAATCCCATATTCACATGGTCTTTAAGCGCAACAATATAATACTTTCCTTCATACCACGGCGTCCCCCACTTTAACTCTTCCTTAATATTAGGAACTGTCTTCAAAATAATCTTCCTTAACTTTTGACAAATTTCTTTTTGAGGAGATTTTTGTTTTTCTATGTATTTATCAACTTTCTTATCCATAGTATTTTACCTCAGCCATAGCTATTCGCTCCTCTTCAAATACTTTTAAACCAAGGTTTACCTTTTTCATATAACGTTCTTTCATATCCTCTGACCCAACATCTTCAATAAGAGAAAGATTATATTTTGAAAGATGATCACCTATGTCTTTCGGGTCCAAGCCATAAATCCAGAGGGGATTATTTTTTTTACGTATATGTTTATACATAGTTTTAATTTCATCATGGATATCTTTACCATCAATAAAACTCTTTAGAATGTAGCTAAAGACAATTTTACTACCAGGAGCAGCCTGCGCTACATATTTCAAAGTACTATTATTAGCTTCTTTTGAAATATATTGTGTAACTCCTTCCCAGATAAAAAGAGTCTTAGAGGTTAAATCGTGTCCTGCTTTTTTTAATTCAGTATCAAGACTTTGCTTCTCAAAATCAATGGGAACATAAACAACATGATCTGGAAGCTTTCCTAATATTTTTTTCATTTTTGCTTTTTTCTGTTTTATAACCTTGGGATGATCCACTTCAAAGTACCTTATATTTTCCACACCTGGAATATAATAAGCTCGGCAATCCATTCCAGCACCAAGGTTGACTACTGTTTCAATTTCCTTTTTTGCAATACTATTTTTTAATACATCATCTATATAACGAAAACGGCAAAACAACCAACCAACCACCCCAGGAGTACTTTTTTCTCTCAATTTCATAAGGAAATCAAATATTTTAGGTGAACGCATGAGAAATATAAAAAATTTGTAAAAAGGTGTTAATAATTTTTCAGAATATGGATCTTCAAAAAGTCGCTTTTCTTTCGGATATAACATCCCTATAGCTTTCAAGGCAGCAACACCCATACCTGTATTAATTGCTTTCATAATATCCTCCTTTTTCTATGTATTCATCAACTTTCTTGTCCATAGTATTGATTAAACTATTGGATTATTTAAAATTTGCTAAAGACATGAGCCAGCCCCTTAATAATAAATCTCCAGCTGATTGAAACTAACATGTATTAAACGATATTATATTTCGTTTAATGCGTGTCCAGCCAAACCACTACCTTTATAAATCCCTATTTCTTCTCGTCTGTATACGGGGCGAATGTGGATGCTTGTTAAAAAGAAAAGCATACTTAAGAATAAGAAGATTGTAGTGTGTGTTACAGGTAGTGTGGCTGCTATTGAAACGCCTAAAGTTGTTAGGGAATTGCGTAGGAGAGGGGCTAAGGTTTTCTGTGTTATGAGTAAGGCTGCTCAAAAGATTATTCATCCGTATGTGCTTGAATGGGCAAGTGAGAATGAAGTGGTTACAGAGATAACTGGCAAGATTGAGCATGTTAAATTATGCGGAGAGGTGCCTGGGAAAGTAGATTTGGTTATTGTTGCGCCTAGTACAGCTAACACTATAGGCAAGATAGCTTTTGGGGTTGATGATACGCCTGTAACAACTGTAGTCACAACTGCGTTTGGTTCTAAAATACCAATCATGATTGTACCTGCTATGCATATCTCTATGTACAAACATCCAATTGTGAAAGAGAACATAGGAAAATTAAAAAAGCATGGTGTGGATTTCATTATGCCCAGGATAGAGGAAGGTAAAGCTAAGATTGCAGGTTTTGAAAAGATTGTAAATTATATTGAGCTTAGGTTAACAAAAAAAGATTTCAAAGGAAAAAAGGTTTTAGTTACAGCTGGTGCTACTATTGAAGATCTTGATGCAGTTAGGGTTATAACTAACAAAAGCTCAGGTAAGATGGGGATTGCGATTGCTGAAGAAGCCTATCGCAGAGGAGCTGATGTTATTTTAATAAAAGGGAAAACAACTGTTAAACCAGTTTTTGGGTTTAAAACAATAGAGGTTCGTTCTGCTGAACAGATGTTTAATGCTGTTAAAGAAAACATAGATTGCGATATAATTATCCATGCTGCTGCTGTATCTGATTTTACTGTTGATAAAGAGCTTGGTAAGATTTCTTCTAAAAACAAAATAAATCTCGAGTTAACTCCTAACACTAAAATCCTTGAGAAAATAAAAACACTAAACAAAAAAGTCTTCTTGGTTGGTTTTAAAGCTGAGTACAAACTTACAAAAAAACAATTAATAGAAAGAGCTTATAAAAAACTAAAACAAGCAAACTGTGATCTTATTGTAGCTAATGATATTGGTAGAGAAAAGCGTGGTTTTGATGTTGATACAAACGAAGTATTTATAATAGATAAGAGAAAAAAAGTTAAATCTACAGGATTGAAAACAAAAAAAGAGGTAGCTAAAGAGATTCTGGATGAAATAAAATGAAAGCTTTTGCACCTGGTAATGTATCTTGTATATTTGAGATTAAAGAACATGAAGATCCAGCTAAGATGGGTTCTCTTGGGTTAGGTTTTACTACAGATAAAGGTGTTATAGCTGAAGTAAGTGAAGACAAAGTTACTTCTATTATAGTTAATAATGAAGTATGGGATTTTCCTACTGTGAAAAGTGTTATTGATTCATTAACTAAAAAAACAGTAAAAGTTGATCTAAAAGTTGACCTGCCAATTGGCACTGGTTTTGGTATGAGTGGAGCTTGCGCTTTAAGCACTGCTTTGGCTTTGAATGAATTATTGCAATTAGGTAAAACAAGAGAAGAATTAGTTGAAATTGCACATGTCGCAGAGGTTGTTAACAGAACTGGTTTAGGAGATGTAGCTGGGCAAGCTCATGGTGGTTTTTTAGTTAAATTAGAACATGAACCTTCTTTTGAAGTGAAAAGATTGCCTATAGAAAACGTTCCAATCTATTATGTTGTTTTTGATAAACTGGATACTAAATCTGTGATTACAAATGATGAAATGAAAAAAAAGATTAATCTTGCTGGAAGTATTGCGTTAGATAAAATAAAGAAAATGGATAACCCAACATTGAAAGAATTAATCCAGCTTTCTAAAGAGTTTTCTATAGCAAGTGGTCTATTGCAAGATGAAAGAGTTAAATCTGCGATTAATTCTGTAGAAGACAATGGCGGGAATGCTTCTATGATTATGTTAGGCAATGCAGTTTTCTCTGACACAGATAATGGTCTAGAAGGTTGTCAAGTTGTAAGAGTTTCAGATAAAGGAGCGTGTTTGTTATGAGCGAAATCCCAGACAGCCATCCCAGAGCAGAATCTTTAAGGATAAGAAATAAAATAGTTCAAGGGGTTAAAGATGGGATCACTTCTCAACATGGCTTATTAGCACATGGCAGAGGCGAGGCTTTTGATTATCTGATTGGAGAGAAAACAACTGAACAAGCTAAGAAAGCTATAGAAGCTGCAGTAGCTTTGTTGCTAAAAGCAAAACGTCCTGTTATAAGTGTGAACGGGAATGCAGCTGCACTTGTTGGTAAAGAATTAGTTGAATTGAGTGAGGTTGTTCCTGCATTGCTTGAAGTAAATATTTTCCATTCTTCTAGAGAAAGAGAACATAAAATTAGAAAACATCTTAATTGGAATGGAGCTAGAAAGGTTTTAATGCCATCAAATACTACTATTGATGTTGATCATAACCGGAAATATGTTAATCCTGAAGGTATTGATCAAGCAGATGTTGTTTTTGTTCCTTTAGAAGATGGAGATAGGTGCGAAGCTTTAGTAAAGATGGATAAGAAAGTTATCACAGTTGACCTAAATCCAATGTCACGTACTTCTCAGGCTGCTACAATCACAATTATAGATAATATTGTAAGAACAATGCCTTTATTGATTGAAAAGGTTAAAGAGCTTAAAGGCAAAGAACTAAAGTTTGAGTTTGATAATAAAGAGAATCTGCAGGAGGCTGTTAAATCAATCAAGTATTCACTTACTTAGACATTCTTGTTTTAGTGCTTCATCACTTATTTTTTCGCAGTATTCTTTGTCATATATTGAGTATAGGATTATACATCTGTCTCTTTCTTTGTAATCTAGTCTTGTACAAAATTCAGGATTTTTAGTTAGTGATATTATCTGAGTTTTACATTCTTCGGTTTCACAATTTGCAATAACCCTAGATGCAATCTTAGTTTCTAATATTTTTAATCTTATTGCTTTGCTTGTTTCGCTTTCTTCAATATCTTTTTTACTGTACTCTTTGTAAATCCTCTCTTCAAGACGTGTTGTTCTTTCTTCTACTAATCCTTCACCTAATTTTACTATTGCTTTAAATATATCAAGATGTATGACTATCTTTGCATTTGCTAAATCAAATAAAGAACCTTTTTCATCAAAAAAATCGAAATCCGCTAGTTCTGTTGTTTGTCTCTTAGCTTCTTTTGGCTTATTTGTTAATTTTTGGTATAAATTGTCGATATTGTTTTGGAGGTGTTGTATATGCTGGTCTATGTTGGTCGATCCTTCATAAAACAATGTGCTGTTTATTCTATTTCCTTTAATTCTTGCATATTCTTTAGATGCAATTGAAATTGATTGCCTGACATCTGATAAGCTTAATCCAAATCTCGTTATTATTAATATTCCATCAGCCACATCATCATATGCCTTTCCTGTATAAAAAAATGATAATTTTTGCCAGTTCCTAGGTTTTTCGATGTTCTTATTTAAAATATCTCTTTTGATAATTTGCATTTTTTCATTTATTTCTGAAATAATCTTTGTATTCTTAAATTCTGGATCTTCAAATTCAAAAATATGGTGTGTTATAATCTCTTCAGAAGATTCTTTTGGCAAAAGGAATATCACTTTTTTAGAATTAATCTTAGCAACTACTAAAAAACTAATCCCTTTTAATGAAACCTGCTTTTCTAATTTTTGATTCAGATTGTATGGTTTGTTTTTGCAGTTTAGGTTAATATCACAATCATAATAGGTAGTTTCAATGTTTTCTAAATCTTGTTTAATATATAAAAAATTCCCTTTATCTTCAATAACTTGGTTAATTCGAATAATTTCAAATCCTTTTAATTTAATAATTTTAACATGTCTCTCATATGAATAAGGGGGAATAACTATGTCCCGAATTACGTATATCCTATCTGACACTTCTGAATGATTATTATTTACAAAATTGAGTCCTATAAAGGCAGTTGTAATTAAGAATACCACTAAAAATAAAAAATAAATTAGTAAAGTAGTCTTGATAATTGATGATCTAAGGTTCTTATCTTTTGTGTACATCCAATTAAAAATAGAAAAAGGAAGAAATTTGTGTTTAAAATAAGCTTCATAATTAAATTCTCCAAGTGATTTTTTAAGTAAAGCAATTGATATAGATAAATATGAATATGTAAACACCAGAATTATTGGAGTAACTATTAAAAAGGATATTACTGCTTTAATTGTATTTAGAAATGAATCAACTCCATAGGCAATTGTTAAGTAGAAAATGAAGGCAATGGCAGATGCAAATGTTAAGCTAATCAATAGTGTTAAAAAAATGGATTCTAGATTATATCTCTTGTTAGACCCAATATAATACTTTAACATGTGTATTAAAGCGATGAGGGAAAGGGTAGTAACGTAGAATAATTGATAATTGAAACTTAGTATGACTAGGATAATGAAACTTAATCCTATAAAGTATTTGGTAAATTTGAATTTATTCTTCTTATATAATAAATCAATAATAAAAGCTAAAACAACTAATGTGGCTAAGAAAAATATTCCTTCTATTAATTTATCAAATGAAAAGGATAAAAAGAAGAATGAAATTAAAAACAATAAAAATACAGGGATTGAAATAGATTTAATATAACCAGTAATTGAAAATTTAGTGGTTACATTAGAAAAAGACTTTATCGTATCTTCAACATTCTTTTTATTATATCCCTGTTGCAGTAGATATTGCCTTAACTGCTGCTCACTATACCCTTGGGCTTCTTCTGACTTGATCCAGTCTGCGAGCTTTTTATTAACCAATCTTTAAACCTCTTTTTATTATATTGTAATTTATGATGTGAATGTATATAAAACTTTCTACTTAACATACTTTAATACTTCCCTTAAATCCTTTTTTTCTATAACAATGTCAGCGACTTTTGCTAATTCTTCTGATTTGCAGTTGAATGCTATGCCTAGGCCTGCTTCTTGTATAATACCTAAGTCATTGTAATGGTCGCCAATAAAAACACATTGGCTTAAAGGAATGTTTTCTTTCTTTGAGATAAGTTTTAGTGCGTCTGCTTTGTTTTCTATGTCATAATTGGTTATTTCTTCATCTATAATTTCGCCGTCTTCATTGAAAAAGATCTTGTTTAGGAAAACGTAGTCAAAGAATTGTTTGTATGTTGGAAGCACGTATTCTAGGAATACATTAAGGCTGCCTGATATTAGTGCTAGTTTGTATCCTTTGTTTTTTAATTCCACTAAAACATCCATTGCACCATGCATTAATGTAAGATTCTTAAGTGCTAATTGTATTGCCTGCTTTGTTGCTCCATGCTTTTTCCATAACTCAATATCATGTTTAGCCCAATCTTCGTAACTGATTTCTTTAGCAAAATACTTGTCTTTGGCTTCTGCTCTTGCTTCTGCAGGTGTCTCAAAGAAATCATGCAGTAATTGCCATGAAAACTCTACACCATCTGCAAGAGTGCCGTCAAGGTCAAAGCATACTAGTTTGTATTTCATGGGAAGAAGGGGTTTTGAGGAGGGTTATAAATGTTTCTAATACCCACCTGGCACAAAACTCTGTTTTGGTTCAGAAGAAAGCAGTACAGATTCATAGGTTTTGATTATATTATTATATTTTTCCTGGATATCGCTCATTATCTGGTAGTATTGTTCAAAATTTTCTACTTCAAACTCTATCTCCATGTCCCAAGAGCCAATTGTAAGAACTATATTGATAATGTTTGGATTGAGTTTACAATAATTAATCAGCCTGTTTCT
Organism: uncultured Methanosarcinales archaeon; assembly: GCA_964550525.1. GTDB lineage: Archaea > Nanobdellota > Nanobdellia > Woesearchaeales > JANQNQ01 > CAZJZJ01. The sequence goes on along the minus strand of CAZJZJ010000007.1, from coordinate 33,902 downwards.
TTTTTCAGCAGTTATATCTTTAAATGAGATAAATGCTTTACAAGTTTCATAAGAAAAAAGTTTTGGATTCAATGCGTATTTGTAGCCAAGGATAACATTCTTTTTTTCAAGCTGTTTTAATCTATATCTTACTACTGTTATTGATTTCTTTACTTTTTTAGCTAAATCAACTATCTTAATCCTTGCATTATTAGAAAGATGTTTTAAAATCTCTAAATCAACTTTGTTTATTTTGGTTTCTTCTAGTTCTTCACCAAACGTAGTTTCTATAGGTTCGATCTTATCATGATAAAACCACCTTCTATTGTATTGAATTGCTTTCCTATTAATCGTGACTTCTTTTTCCAGGATATAATTACTGAATTTATTTAGTATCTCATCCTCAATCTCTCCAAATTCTTGGATAGTTTTAGCCCAGCATGCAATAATCAGATCCCATCTTCCTTGACAATTGCCAATCCAGTATACCATCCTGTTTTTCATGAAATAGTCCTGGATCTGCTTTTTTACTTCTTTAGTAATGTTCTGAAGTTTAAAATAGATCTTATACGATTGATAACCTAATCTGTAAGTGGAAACAACAGTTTGAAACCTTAGTATTACTCCTTTCTCAACCAACTTGTTAATCCTGTGGAAAACAACTTCTTTACTTAACCTGACTTTTTTAGCTAATTCAGAAAGATGCGTCCTGCTGTTCTTATCAAGTTGGAATAGTATTTTTTTGTCTTTCAAATCAAGTTTTACTTGCTTCATGTGTTAATATAATTCAAGTTTCTATATAAATTTTACTATTTTGTTAAAAATATTGGTGGAAATATTTAACTAGGTTGTAAATAATTACTTTACAGTGGTTATATGGCAAACATAAATGCACACGCAACACTTGGAAAATTATTTGGAGATCTAAGAGAGATTTGGATAGAGATACCTGGAGATTGCCATCTTAATTGTGAGTATTGTTTTGCTGTTGATAATCCAGAATACTTTAGGTTCCAAAAAAATGGTTTAGGCACACATAGAATTGATGTCAGAAAAGATCTTCTTACTATAGATGAAATCATTGAAAACATCAGGCAGTTTGATGAGGATTTCCCTTTAACAGAACAGGAAAAGAAGGCAGGGTTGAAAAAACGGTTGGCTATTCCTGCAGCTGGAGAGCCTTTTGTTAATAAAAGGATGAGGCGTTACCTATATTCCATATTAGATTTCTGTAAAGAAAGAGATATTGTTGCAACTGTTTTTACAACTGGAGATAAAATTACTGAACAGGATATGGATCGTTTGGAACAGTATGGTAATAATCTTAAACTTTTTGTAAAATGCAACTCAAAGATACCTAAAGTACAAGATAAATTAGTTGGAAGCAAAGGTTATTCATATACTCAGAATAGGCAGAAAATTCTTGAAAGATTAATTGAGCGTGGTTTTAACGATGGTAGACTTGGTGTTGTAACAAGCATCATGAAAGAAAATCTTTATGAGATGGAGCACTTGCTTAGATATGCCCGTAGAAATGGTTTGGAGTTTGATGCTGACACAATTATTGATCGTGGTCGTGGTGAAAAATGTAAATGTAAGTTCTCAAAATACAATGATGCAGATATGGTTACTCTTCGATCTGTTATTGAAAAACTAAGAGCAATAGATAAGGGAGAGTTTGGTAAAATCTGGCCTGAAGCTACTAGTACTTATCTTGGAAGCGAGCCTTGTACTAGGTTTGATCATCATATGTACGTAAAAGCAAATGGAGATGTGTCTCCTTGTGTAGGTTCAGCCCACATTATCTATGGTAATACTCGGGAAAACAATCTTAAAGAACTTTGGAATAGTAAGTTATCTAAGGTCATTAGAGCACATGGTGTTGAAGGAGACTGTGCTGGATGTAAGAATTATGTTGAAAATAAATGCTATTCTTGCTTAATTAGAAGCATAGATCCAGGGAAATTCACGCAAGAATACCTCTTGAAAACTGGAAAAATACCTACTTTGGGTTGTAGAACTTGTGGCCCGAAAGAATAACATTTAAATATCCCTCATCAATCCCATTGCACTGGGTGATATACATGACAGTAATGGGGTTTAATTTTACCAAGATGAGTGCTGAAAGAATGGAGCATGCTATGGGTAAGATAGGTATTAGCAATAATGTTGCTATAAAGAACATTGAGAAGAGTAATCTTCCTTTTACTAAGACAAAAGAAGAAGGGGTTAAGTTCTCAATTGAGTTTGTATCTAAGTACGAAAATGAGGCTAAAAAACCAGTTGCTATGATTGTTGTTAGTGGAGATGTTATGTATCTTGATGATGGGAAAAATATCAAGAAGCTGCTTGAAGGCTGGAAAAAGGATAAACAGATATCTCCAGAGATCATGCAGCAGGTGCTTAATACGGCTCTTTCAAGATGCAATGTTCAGGCACTGATCCTAAGTAAAGACCTAAACATCCCGCCACCTGTGCCTTTGCCTAAGGTAAATGTGAAAACAGGTTAATTCTTTTTTCTTATTTAATATTTATTTTTTAGAAACATTTAGATATGTGTTGTCCTATTTAATATTTATTTGTGTGTTTTCTTACAATCCGGTCTGTGCTGCCTTGTGTTTGTTTCTTAAATAATATTTGTTATTTCGAAACATTTAAATATAAATGGTCTTATACAATATCTAAAATGGGCATTTTTGAAGAATTTGACGGATTTTTTGAAGAAGCAAGAAGAGAACATCATTTAAGCAGAAAAAGAATAGCAGAGATGTTTATCTCAAGAGCAAGAGAGCTTGAGAATAAGCAGCAAGAGATTATGATTCCTATTACCATATTTGGCAGAAGAGAGCTTGGGATGCTTGAGACAATAACCAAGTATCTGAGAGAGGTACACCGGCTGAAATACCGAAAAATAGCTAAATTAACAGGTAGGAGTGAAGGAGTGATTGGAGTTACATACAGGAAAGCTGTTAAGAAACATGAACAATGGTTACTGCCAGAGAAGACAGAATATCAGATTCCTATGTCAATATTTAGGCAGAATAACTTGTCTGTTTTCGAGAACCTTGTTGCATATTTAAAAGAGAAATTCGATATGCGTTTCAGTGAAATCGCAAAGCACCTGAATCGAAATTACAAGACTATTTGGACAGTGTATAGTGTTGCAGTTAGGAAAAGAAATAAAGCATAACATTTATGTATAAGTTAGATATTACCACGATGGAGGACGAATTATGGTGAAGGAGAATAAGGCAATCAACCTAAAGGTTGCTGAAGCTGTACAGGATGATGTTCATAAAGGTATAGTTAGAATTGACACTACGTATATGCAACAGATAGGTATAAGACCAGGTGATATAGTAGAGATTGAAGGGGAACGAAAGACAGTTGCTATTGCTGATAGAGCTTATCCTGGGGATATTGGGCTTAATATTATTCGTATGGACGGTATTGTAAGAAGAAACGCAAAGACAGGTATTGGAGAGGTTATAAAGGTCAAGAAAGCAGAGGTTAAAGAGGCTAAAAAGGTAATAATTGCACCTGCTTCTAAAGGCATGGTTGTAAGGTCATCTTCTCCAAATATGTTTAAACAAGGGCTTCTTGGTAGGGTATTGTTTAAAGGAGATATTGTTGTACTTGGTGGAGCTAGAAGAAGAAAAACTACTATGACGCATAGCCCTTTTTTCGATGATGTATTTAGTATGCTTGACCCGGACTTTCCAGGGTTTGGTTTTGGTGATATTAAGTTCATAGTTGCAGATACCCATCCTAAGAATGCAGCTGTTATTATATCTGATCAGACTGAGGTTGTACTTAATCCTCAAGCAATTGAGGTTTCTGAAGAGAAATTATTGGAGGTTACTTACGAGGATATTGGCGGGCTTAAAGAAGAAATAAAGAAAATACGTGAAATGGTTGAACTGCCGCTTAAACATCCTGAGATCTTTGAACGTTTAGGTATAGATGCGCCTAAAGGGGTTTTATTGCATGGTCCTCCTGGTACAGGTAAAACATTATTGGCAAAAGCAGTTGCTAATGAGACAAACTCATATTTTATCAACATAAATGGTCCAGAGATTATGAGTAAATGGTATGGCCAGTCTGAATCTAATCTTAGAAAAAAGTTTGAAGATGCTGAAAAAAACGCACCTTCTATAATCTTTATTGACGAGATAGACGCTATTGCTCCAAAAAGAGAAGAAACAAAAGGAGAGGTTGAACGTAGAGTTGTTGCTCAGTTGCTTGCTTTAATGGATGGTTTGCAGAGCCGTGGCAAGGTTGTTGTAATAGCTGCATCTAACGTACCTCATATCTTGGATCCAGCTTTAAGGCGTCCTGGAAGGTTTGATAGAGAGATTGAAATTGGAGTTCCTGATAAGCCAGGTAGGCTTAATATCCTAAAGATTCATACTAGGAATATGCCTTTGGAAAAGAATGTTGATCTAAATGAGATCTCTAATATAACCTATGGTTTTGTAGGTGCAGACTTGGCAGCTTTAGCTAAGGAGGCTGCAATGATTGTTTTAAGAAGAGTATTGCCTGACCTAAAACTTGAAGAGGAAGAAGCTATCCCTAAAGAAGTGCTTGAAAGATTACAGATTTCTCAAAAGGATTTCAAAGAAGCGTTGAAAGTAGTAAGGCCTTCAGCTATGAGGGAAGTTCTAGTAGAAGTTCCTAATATAAAGTGGGAAGATATAGGTGGACTTGAAAAGATTAAACAAGAGCTGATAGAAGCAGTTGAATGGCCACTTAAACATCCTGAATCATTTAAGCGTTTAGGAGTAAGACCTCCTAGGGGCCTATTGCTTTATGGAGCACCTGGTACAGGTAAAACCTTGCTTGCTAAAGCAGTAGCTAATGAAAGCGATGCAAACTTTATACTTGTTAAAGGACCTGAACTTTTATCTAAATGGGTTGGTGAATCTGAGAAAGGTGTAAGAAAGATCTTTGAGAAAGCAAGACAGGTTAGCCCTTGTATTATTTTCTTTGATGAGGTTGATGCTATTGCACCAAGCAGAAGCGTGAGCTCAGATTCTAAGGTTACAGAAAGAGTAGTTAACCAGATATTGACTGAGATGGATGGATTACAAGAACTTAATGATGTAGTTGTAATTGGCGCTACTAACAGGCCTGATATACTTGATACAGCTTTACTACGTCCTGGAAGGTTTGACAGGATTATACTTGCAGCTGTGCCTGATTTGAAGACACGTGAGGAGATATTTAAAGTGCATACAAAAGGCATGCCTTTGGATAAGGATGTTAATATTAAGAAGCTTGCAGATAAAACAGAAGGTTATGTAGGAGCAGATATAGAAGCAGTATGCAGGGAAGCAGCTATAATTGCTCTAAGAAAAGACCTTAAAGCAAAGAAAGTTGGCCTTAAAGATTTCAATGATGCTTTAGATAAGGTACGTCCATCTGTGAACAAAGAGATTGAGCAGGCATACAAAGAGATAAAGGATCATTTCTCAGCTGCTAAAGCAAAACAGATGAAAGAAGAACGTCCTAGTTATATGGGATAGGTTTTAGTTTTTTCACAAATTTAATAAATAGAGATAACTATATTCTTGTAAAAAGGCAGCGGAGAACGAGTTCTCCTGGTCTTTTTTTAAAAATATATAATAAACTATTGTTTAAAAAAAGGTGATACTCATGACATTCTGTGCAGAATGTGGTGCAAAAAACAAGGATGATTCAATGCATTGCCAGAAATGCGGTGCTAAAATAAAGAAACTTGGAAAGGAGCATAAAGAAGAGCAAGGTAAAACCAAATTTGTTAAAGCTGATGCTGCTTTGTTGAACAGAGACCAGTATTTGTTTAAAAGAAAATTTTTTTCTTTTTTCAGGTATCAGATTCTTGATCCGAATACAAATGAGGTGTTGTTTTTAGCTAGGTGGAGATGGAGGGGATTTTTAATCTGTGATAAAAACAAGAATCCTGTTCTTGAGTTAAAAACTAGGACAAAGTTGGGCATGCTTGAGTATGATATTCTTGAAGGAAAACAAAGATTAGCTACAATTAAGTATAGGTTTAAATGGTTCGGGTTTGAATTTGATATAATGGAAGGGGATAAAATTATAGCAGATGTTGTTCTTGAAGAGTTTTATAGCAGATTCTGGAAAATGTTTGCGCCGTTCTCTACAATACATTATTTCTTTAGGTGGGAACAGCAGAACGTGATTGGTAATATGAATAGAATAAGTTGGTCTTTTATGCCTAGATATAATCTTGATCTTAGAGACGATCCTGGCAGGAAACTTAATAGAAAGATTGCATTGGCTGCAGCAGTTATAATTGCTAACAGGATGTATCAAAGGACACATGGTAATTATTGAAAATGAAGGATAAAACAAAATCTTACATATATGCAATTCTTTGTATCTTATTTTGGTCATCAACACCTTTCTTTACAAAGTTTGCTGTGCAAGACATGGATACATTCCAGGTTAACCTTTACCAGTTTTTTTTTGCTTTTGTAGTTTTATTCTTAATTAACCTTTTTCAAAAGAAGTTTAAGAAAACAAAAGGGCTTTTATTTAAAGACTATATCTTTTTTGTTATAATGGGTTTTATAGGTGTTTTCTGCCATATGGTGTTCTTTACAAAAGCAATGGAATCATTGCCTGCATCTGAGGTTACTACTTTAAATTATACTTGGCCAGTGCTTATTGTGCTTTTTTCAGCGATTCTTCTTAAAGAAAAATTAAACCTTTCAAAGATTACAGCTGTATTGATTGGTTTTTTTGGTACATATCTTGTTATATCTCAGGGAAAAATTTTTGGTTTTATGTTAACTAACTTAAAAGCAGACTTCTTGGTGCTATTAGGTGCAGCATCTTGGGCAATATTTGCAGTTTTAGGCAAAAAACACCACTATGATAGGTTTTTCTCTATGATGTTTTATTTCTTGTTTGCTTTTATTATTATAATCTTTGCTACTTTCTTATTCTCTAGTTTTAAACTGCCTACTCTAAGAGAGTTAGGTATTCTACTATATCTAGGTATAGTAACTAAAGGTATAGCTTTTGGATTCTATTTTAAAGCAATGGAGTTAGGCGATTCAGCAGAAATAGCTAATATGTCTTATCTTACACCTTTTTTAGCTCTAGGCCTGAATAATCTTTTCTTAGGTGACGTAATCCATTGGTACTATCTTATTGCTCTTGTATTGATTATGGGTGGTATTGTTATACAAAGGAGAAATTTAGCGAAATGATTGACTTCAAAAAACTTGACAGAGATAGAAAATTAGTTGTTTCCTATGGGGTTTTTAATCCTAAGAAGATATCTAAACTGGAATTAGTTATACAATTTTTAGTTTATCTTGCCTTTCTTTCTGCTTTTTTTTATTTTGGGTTTGCAAAAAACACTTCAAATAATATGCTTTCTATTACCATAATTCTCTTTTCATTAGGATTAGTTGTATCTCTTGGTTTTATTGCAGTTTTGGTTGATAAATACTATAGGGAAAAAGCTTACAATAAGTTCAAATTTGCTTCGGTTTTTTTAATAGTGATAGGTTTAATTTTATTAGCAGTAGGATTTAAAAAAATAGTCTATGATGGTTTGGGTGTGATTCGCTTTGACTTTGTTTATCTTCTTCCGGCTTTTTTAATTGTAAGAGTGATATTTGAATTAAGTTCTCTAAAAAATGCCACAAACTTTAAATAATAATCTTCAATATTGTGATATTTAATGACAAACCCAAAACCCGGTGACAAAGTAGAAATTAAGACAACTGAAGGGGTTGTTGTAGGAATTCTTATGCCTACAGTTGATCTTATAAGTGAGGATGCTGTTATTGTTAAGCTTAGCCATGGTTATAATATTGGGATTGATAAGAAGAAAATAAAATCAATGAAGGTTTTGGAAGCTTATAAACCAAAGAAAGAAGCAGAAAAACCTCTGCCAAAAAGAAAAGGCCTGCCTGATGTTGCTATCTTAAGTACAGGCGGAACGATTTCTTCTAAAATTGATTATAAAACAGGTGGTGTTTATGCAGACTACACTGCGCGTGATTTTGTACAAATGTGTCCAGAGCTTGCTGAGTTTGCTAATCTTAATGCTAAAAAGGTTATGGCAATCATGTCAGAGGATATGACTTCTAAGCATTGGAAAAAAATGGCTGAATCTGCTGCTAAAGAGATTAATTCTGGTGCTGAAGGTGTAATTTTAACTCAGGGTACAGACACTATGCATTTTTCTACAGCTGCATTATCTTTCTTTTTAAGAGGGCTTGGTAAGCCTGTGATCTTTACAGCTGCACAGCGTTCAATTGATCGTGGTAGTACTGATGCTTTTATGAACCTTATCTGTTCAGTTGCTAGTGCAGCTAAGTTTGATGCAGCAGAAGTGATGACTTGTATGCATGGTAACATGAGTGATAATTATTGTATTCTTAACAGAGGAACTAAAGTTAGAAAGATGCATACTAGCAGGAGAGATGCTTTTAGACCTGTAAACGAGTTTCCATTTGCTAAGGTATGGACTAATGGTAAATTTGAGGTTTTGAATAAGAATTATCATAAAAAGAACAAGGTGAAGTCAAACTAGATACTAAGTTTGAGGATAAGGTTGCTTTGATTACAATCTACCCTGGCATGCAGCCTGATGTTGTTGATTATTATATTGATAAAAAGTATAAAGGGATTGTTTTAGCTGCAACTGCTCTAGGCCATGTACCTACATTAGGTGAGAATACTTTAATACCTTCCTTGAAAAGAGCGCATGAAGAAAAGATTCCAGTTATTGTATCCAATCAAACAATCTATGGTGAAGTGCATCCTTATGTTTATTCTAACCTAAGAAAGGTTTCTATTGAATCTAACGGCCTATACGTAGGAGACATGCTCTCTGAAGTAGCTTACATTAAACTTGGTTGGGTTCTTGGCCATACACAAGACTACAAGGAAGTCAGAGACATGATGCTAAAGAACATAGCAGGCGAAATTTCTGAAAGGATTGATCCTAGGGCGTTCTTGTATTAGAAAAAAATAAAAAAATTATTATGATTCTTTTGCTTGTTCGTTAATCTCTGCAACTGTTTTGTATACGTAAGACTTGAATAGGTCTGTAGTTTCGTTAATGTAGTTTTGGTCGAATACGCCATGCCTTTTAGGATGTTTTACCCCTAAAAAACTTGCTAGATGTATTGTTGCTTCGTGGTCTTCGTATTCCTGGTTTGTTACCCCAAGGTCAGTGTTGTAAGTTTCTACAAGATTAAACACAGTAAGCACATAAAGTGCTTTTGCAACTTCCTCTACAGTTTGTGTATATGGATGTAACAATAATCTCCCTTGTTTTTCCTTTTCTTCTTTCATCCAAGAACCAAAATTACTCCAGTGTTCTCTTAATGTTCTGTAAGCTGATACTGTTTCAGCAGTCATTAATGCAACAGTCAATCTACTGTCATCAATAGAAGTTCCTTCCTTTGGAACATCAAAGAAGTGGTAGACAGCTGCAGTACCTAGGTTCCTAAGTCCATTATTAATATACTCTGTTATATCGCTTGAGTGCTGGTGCCCTTTCTTTGAGTTAGTTGCTAGAGTTAATGCTGCACTATTGTAGTAATGAGAAATAAATCTTCTGTTCTGAACATTATCTGTTTCATCAGTACCTAGTACGTTTTCAAGGTTTTTAGCTACTGCTGCAAAACTTTTTGCTCTTGTTGAATATGGTAGATCTTTTTCATTGTTAACCATATCTATAATGCCAAAGGCTTTTTGTAGATCACGGTGTCTGTCATTCCTACCAATATCCTGGAAGTATAACATTGCTTCACTAAACTTACCATCAAAAAAATCTTTACCTGATTTACCCATATTTATCCGCCCCCGATTTACGTAAATTTGAATATAACTTTGAATATAAAATTGGTTTAAATAGTTTGTGGTGGAGTAAACACAGAAAACTTAATAAACCCCTTTCCAATACACGATTTCTATGGAGTTTGATTATAAGAAGCTTGGACTTAAGTGTGGGATTGAGATACATCAGCAGCTAGAAGGCTGTAAACTGTTTTGTAATTGTCCGACTTTGCTTAGAGATGATAAGCCTGATGTAGTTGTTAAACGTAAGTTGAGAGCAGTTGCAGGTGAGACTGGTGAGATTGATGTAGCTGCAGCCCATGAGATGGCTAAAGAGCTGGTTTTTAATTATGAAGCTTATTCTGATACTACTTGTCTTATTGAGTTAGATGAAGAACCGCCTGGAGAGATGAATAAGGAAGCACTTAACACAACTCTGCAGGCTGCTTTAATGCTGCATGCTAAGCCTGTTGATTTGATCCAGGTGATGAGGAAAACAGTTGTAGATGGCTCAAACACCTCTGGCTTTCAACGTACAGCTTTAGTTGCTCAGAATGGTTATATTGAAACTAATGCAGGTAAAGTTAAGATTCCAACAATTTCAGTAGAAGAGGATGCAGCTAAGATCATCAAAAGAGATGCTGATTCTGTTACTTATAGATTAGACAGATTAGGTATTCCATTAATAGAGATCGGTACAGACCCTGATATAACTTATCCACAGCAATGCAGGGAAGTAGCTGAAAAACTTGGTATGATACTTAGAAGTACAGGTAAAGTCAAGAGAGGACTTGGTACAATAAGGCAGGATGTTAATGTCAGCATAAAAGACGGCAGTCGAATAGAAATCAAAGGTGCACAGGATCTTAAAATGATTGCTAAGCTTGTTGAGAATGAAGTACAAAGACAAGTGCAAATATTAAAATTTAGTGATGAGTTAAAGCAAAGGAAAATAAAAATTTCCAATCCTGAAGCAATGGATGTTTCTAATAAATTAAAAAATACTAAATGCGGTTTTGTAAATAAAGCAATTTCAGAAGGAAAAACCGCTATTGCTTTCAAACTTGAAAAGTTCAATGGTTTGCTTGGCTTAGAAACCCAGCCTGGTAAAAGAATTGGTTCTGAATTATCTGATTTTGCTAAAGTTAAGACAGGTATAGGTGGGATAATCCATTCTGATGAAAAGCTTGAAAAATATAAGTTTTCTGAAAAAGAGATTGAAGCTATAAAAAAGAAACTTGAAGTCAATGGCAACAGCGCGTTTGTTATAATTGTTGACAAAAAAGAAAAAGCGCTTAAAGCAAAAGATGCAGTTACTGAAAGAATTGAACAATTCTCTAAAGGTGTGCCTAGAGAGGTTAGAAAAGCTAACCAAGATGGAACTACAACTTTTTTAAGGCCCATGCCAGGTGCTGCAAGGATGTATCCTGAGACAGATGTAATGCCTATAAGGCCTGATGTAAAACATATCAAACTTCCTGAACTTATTACTGAGAAAAGCGAACGTTTTGCAAAAGATCATGGTCTAGGCAAAGATTTGGCTAATCTTATTTCTAAATCTGGGAAAGGGGAGTTGTTTGAAGATTTTGTTAAACGTTTTAGTAAAGTGAAGCCAGCTTTTATAGCCGAAACAATCCTATCTGCGCCTAGGGAGATAAAACGAAAATACAATCTTGATATCAGTAAAATCACTGATGATGTTTTTGAAAAGATCTTTGATGCTTTACATAATGAGAAGATAGCTAAGGATTCTGTTATGGATATACTTATAGATGTTGCTAAAGGTGCAGAATTGAAACTTGAGAAATTTGCTTTAATGTCTGAGAAAGAATTAGAAAAAGTTATTAAGAAATTAATCGCTGAAAACAAGGATCTGCCGATTAAAGCTCTTATTGGGAAGGCAATGGGTATGCTGAAAGGAAAAGCTTCTGGTAAAAAGATTTTTGAGCTTTTGAGTAAGTTAAAATGACTTTATATTCACATTCTAGGCTTGGAACATTTGAACAATGCCCTTTGAAATTCAAGTTCCATTATATTGATAAGCTTGAGACTGAGATAGAGCAGAGTGTAGAGGCTTTTCTTGGTTCAATGGTGCACGAAGTTTTAGAGAAATTGTATAAGGATCTAATGCATCAAAAACTTAATTCTTTGAAAGAGTTGATTGCTTATTTTAATGAATTGTGGGAAAAGAACTGGACTGAAGGGATTATGATAGTTCGTGATGGCTATAATGAAGAAAACTATCGTAAAATGGGTGAGAAGTTTATCACAGATTATTACAATAGGTTTAAGCCTTTTGACCAGGACAAAACAATTGCAGTTGAAAAAAGAATAGTTCTTGAAATTGCTGAAGGTTATAAAATCCAAGGCTATATAGATAGGCTTTCTTGTGAAGGAGACACTTATGTAATCCATGACTATAAAACCTCTGGTAGCCTTATGACACAGGATTACGCTGATAAGGATAGGCAGCTTGCTCTCTATGCAATTGCAGTCAAGGAATTGTATAAAGATTGTAAAAAAGTTAAACTTATGTGGCATTTCTTGGCTTTTGACAAGGATGTTGTTTCTGGACGTACAGATTCACAGTTAGAGGAATTGAAAGGAGAGGTTGTTCAATTAATCAAGCAGATCGAAAAGGAAAAGGATTTCAAATCAAGGATGTCTGCTTTATGCGATTGGTGTGAATTTAGGCCATTGTGCCCTAATTTTAAGCATCTTTATGAACTTAAAGACAAAACCCCTGAACAATTCAAAGCAGATGATGGAGTTAAGATTGTTAATGAATACTCAAAAGCCTATGCTGAAGCAAAGGAAAAAGAAGCTGAGCTTGAAGCATTGAAACAAAAACTTGTTGATTACGCTAAACAAAAAAATGTTGATATGGTCTATGGTTCTGATGTGAAAGCAATTGTTAAAACTTATCCTAGGCTGAGTTTTCCTAAGAAAAACGATCCAAGACAAAAAGAATTCTTTGAAACAATTAAACAGATTGGGTTATGGGATAAGCTTGCAATAGCAGATGTCTATGAACTCGCTAAAATGGTAAACAAAGGCCAGGTTCCTGATGAGCTAATGAAATTGCTTGAAGAGTTTATTGAAAAAGGCGAGACTGTTTGGGTTAGGTTAAGTCAGAAATAAGAGGTGAAAACCATGGCATACAAACCTACAACTTGGAAAGAAAAACTGCATGACAGTAAATGTCTTCCAAAGGTTGAAAAGATTCCTAAGAAGATGACAAAAAATTGGGGTAAAGGTACGCTTGTTGTACCTGCGCCTCTAGAAGTTGATAAACTTATGAAGAAAGTACCTAAAGGAAAACTTATTACTATTAACCAAATAAGAGAAAAGCTTGCAAAAAAACATAAAGCAACAATTGCTTGCCCTATGGGCACTGGAATATTTGCTTGGATTGCAGCGCATTCAGCTGAAGAAGATAGAGCTGAAGGTAAAAAGAAAATAACTCCTTACTGGCGTACTGTTAAGAAAGGCGGAGAAATCAACCCAAAGTATCCAGGTGGGATAAAAAACCAGAAGAAGCTGTTAAGAAAAGAAGGGCATAAAGTAATTCAAAAAGGAAAAAGGTTTTTAGTTGTGGATTTTGAGAAGAAATTAATCAAGTAGTTACCTTTTTCTGTGATCTGTATTGGAAAAGACCCAATGAGATACCTAACACTACAACTGCCCATATTGTTTGGTTAAGATACGCTATGTTCTCCTTTGCGAATATTACAAATACGATTACAATTAATAAGGATACAGCTGCAAGATACATTGCTAGTCTAACATAAGGATTAGGTTCTTTTTGTTTTATTTTCATATAATTTCACCTCTTTTTGAAATATATTGTTAATGAGTTTATAAATTTAACTACAAAACAAGCTGTGTTGAAAATCTTACTCGGTTTCGCCTCGCCGTTGCCTGCATTGGCACAAAAACGTGCCAATGCAAATGCTGGCAACGACAGACTTTCAACACAGCCTACAAAACATTTAAATTCTAATACAATTTCCCATGAAATATGTCTAGGATTGTAGAAGAGGCGTTTAGAAGGCTTTATCCTGAGCAGGATGCAAAGTATACTTTTTCTCTTAAGTATTCAGGTCACTTTAAAGACTACAACGCTAATGTAAGAAAGACTTGGAATAGTGTGCAGTTTAAGTTAAGTAAATCATGGCGTGGTGTTAACAAAGAAATAGTTATTGGGCTGATGCAGAGTTTGATGTTAAGGCTTTTCAAGGATAAAAAAGAAACATTGAATATTGATCTTTATAATAATTTTATCAAGAGTCTGCACATAGCAATCCCAAAAGATGATATTGATCCTTTGCTTTTTGAATCTTTTAACAGAGTGAATGAAAAGTATTTTAGTAATACTGTGGAAACACCCAATCTTGTTTGGGGTAACCATTCTGTAAGAAAACTTGGGAGTTATGATTATCATACTGATACAATCTCTATAAGTAAAATTTTTTTGAATCAAGAGCAAGAATTTCTTGACTATGTTATGTATCATGAGATACTTCATAAGAAAATAAAATTCAAAAGCAAGAACGGCAGGAACAGATTTCACACAGGCAGATTTAAAAAAGCTGAAAAAGCATTTGAAAACAGTAGTGAAATTGAGCAAAAATTAAAAACACTTTCAAGAAGGACTGCAATGAAAAAAGCAGTAAAAAGAAGTTTTTTACGGCGTTTTCTGGAGTAAATAGCCTCTATTCGGGCTTATTCATGCGAAAGCTTTATATATAACCTTTATTTTGCCAAACAACAACAACTTTGAGGGAGGCATGATATTTATGGCAAGTGAAAGACTGTTACCATTGGCAGCAATGGAAAAAATTCTAAAACAATCTGGTGCTGAGAGAGTTTCTGACAAAGCTAAAGTTGCAATGAAAGAGGTTATTGAGGATATAGCAGAGGATATAGCAACACAGGCAGTAAGGTTTGCAGTTCATGCAGGTAGAAAAACTGTTAAAGCTGGCGACATTAAGCTAGCTTCTAAATAATTTTTTTAAAAGGTGGTTTGTTATGGCAGGTACAAAATTTTCAAGTGTAGGTTCATTGCAGAAAGGAAATTATGTGATTATTGACGGTGTTGCATGTAAGGTTTCAGATACACAGATGTCAAGACCAGGTAAACATGGTCATGCAAAAGTAAGGTTAACAGCTGTAGGATTGATAGATGAGAAAAAAAGAGTTGTAGTAATGCCTGGGCATGATAATATTAATGTGCCTATTATAGATAAAAAAACTGCACAGGTATTGTCAATAAGCGGGGATACAGCAAACATCATGGATTCAGAAACTTATGAGACTTTTGATATCAAGATCCCTAATGAATTAAAGGATCAAATCACAGAAGGATGTAACATTCTTTTCTGGGATATACTTGGCGATAAAGTGATGAAACAGGTTAAAAGTTAGAAGGTGTAACAAATGGTTAAATTTCCCGAAGCAAATGTAAGGTTGTTCCAAAACATATTCGTATGTAAAGTTTGTAAAGCAAAAATAAGAGCTCCTAATTTGAAAGTTATTCAGGGTAAAATTAAGTGCAGGAAATGCGGTAGTACTAAACTTAGACCAGTAAAGAAAAAGTGAGGTGAATCATGTTTAATCTGTTTTCTTTCTTATTTAGACATAAGATAGTTTTAAGCTTCTACTTTATAGTTTTCTTACTTATTATTGCAAACAAAGAAAAGTTTGATGTTATGGGTAAAGTTATTTTTATTATGAGAGGGAAATTAGGTTTAAAGTTTATGGATAAGTTTGCAAAGAAATTTAGATTACTGCTAAAAATTCTTACACCTCTTATGATACTTATTGGTTTTGTAGGGATGATCTTTACTTCTTATATCCTTGTCAGTGAATTTATTAAAGTAATCATGGTTCCAAATACACCTGCAGCTTTCTCGCCGGTAATACCAGGGGTTAAGGTACCAGGCACACAATTCTTTATTCCTTTTGTTTCTGGGATTGTATCTATATTCATCTCAGCTTCTATACACGAGTTTTCTCATGGGATTGTAGCGCGTTATCATGCAGCTAAGGTTAAACATTCAGGTTTTGGTGTGATGGTCATACTGTTTTTTGCGTTTGTTGAATTAGATGTCAAGGAGATTGAAAAAATGTCTCCAAAAAAACAGCTTGGGATATTCGCAGCAGGACCTTTTGCTAATATACTGCTTGCATTTCTTGTTGTTTTATTCATGAGTTTTGTGATGGGGCCTGTGGCTGAAGGTTTAGTAGATGCCAATGGTGTTGAACTTCAATCAGTAATAGAAGGTTTCCCAGCAGACCAAGCTGGCCTAGTTCCAGGTGATATTATTACAGAAGCCAACGGAGTTGAGATTGTTTATATTGAAAACCTAACGTATGTTTTTCAAGGGCTTAATCCTGGCGACGAAATAATTGTTAAAACTTCTGATAAAACTATAACAGTTGTAACAACAGAGAACCCTGAAAACAAAAGCAAGGCTCATGTTGGTATTACTTTTACCCAGAATTCAGAGTTCAATCAAGGGAAAGTAGAAAAATACGGGGAAAAGCCTATTGAATTGTTCTTTTCTTTTGCAAGTTTCTTATTCATCCTTTACGCAATTAATCTAGGTATTGGTTTATTCAACTTGATGCCTTTAGGCTTTGTTGACGGCGGTAGGATGGTATACGCAAGCTTACTCAAATTCTTACCAAAGAAAAAAGCGTTTAATATTTGGAAGAACATCAGCCTGATGTGTTTATTCTTGCTGTTGGTTGATATTTTATTGCCTTTGTTTAGGACGTTGTTTTAATTTTCCCATTTCAAATCTGGCTCCCGAGCAGCTTTAACTGCATCCAATCTTTTAACAGGCAGATTATTTGGAGCGCCTTTTACTAATTCTGGTTGTTCTTGTGCTTCTTTTTTGATCTTAATCATTGTATCAATGAATTTGTCTAGCATTTCTTTAGGTTCTGTTTCTGTAGGTTCAATCATGATTGCACCGTGTACAATCAATGGGAAATAGATTGTGGGTGCATGGAATCCATAATCAAGCAGTCGTTTAGCAATGTCCGTAGTTGTAATTTCATTAGGAAGACCTTTATCAGAAAGCACGAATTCATGCATACATGTTTTGTTGTAAGGAAGATCAAAGTGCGGTTTTAATTTATTCATCATGTAATTGGCATTCAATACTGCGTTTTCTGCGACTGCTTTTAATCCTGTTGCACCAAGTGCTCTAATATAAGTATACGCTTTAACCATTACACCAAAATTGCCCCAGAATGCTCGCATCTTGCCAATACTTTTTTGGTGTTTGTATTCTAGGTAATATGCATTGTTCTTTTTTACAACAATCGGTTTTGGTAAGTAATCATTTAGATCTTTCTTTACACAGATTGGGCCTGAACCTGGACCTCCGCAACCATGCGGGGTTGAAAATGTTTTATGTAAATTAAGATGTACAATATCAAAACCCATATCCCCTACCTTTGCAATGCCTAAGAAAGCGTTCATGTTAGCGCCGTCGCAATAAAACAAAGCTCCAGCGTCATGCAATATTTTTGCTATCTTTTTGATGTTTTTATCAAAAAGCCCAAGCGTGTTTGGGTTTGTCAACATCAATCCAGCTGTATCCTTGTCAACTATCTTTTTCAATTCTTCAATATCAATTAAACCCTCTGAATTGGATTTTATTTCCTGAGTTTCAAAACCACACATTGAAACAGAAGCAGGATTGGTTCCGTGTGCAGAATCTGGGATGATTATCTTACTCCTTTTCTCTCCTTTAAACATAAAATAGTTTTTTATTACCATTACTCCAGCTAATTCCCCATGTGAACCTGCAGCTGGTTGTAAAGTACATGTATCCATACCTGTGATTTCATTTAAGTATTCTTGTAATTCAAACATCATCTGTAGACAACCTTGAGCCATCTCCATTGGTGCAAGAGGATGTACATTAAATCCTGGCAATCTTGAAGTATCCTCATTAATCTTTGGATTATACTTCATAGTACAACTGCCTAAAGGATAGAAGCCATCGTCTACACCAAAGTTTCGTTTGGATAGTTGTGTATAATGCCTGATTACATCAATCTCACTTAATTCAGGTAAATCTAATTCTTTACGTAGGAATTTTTTGGCAAGAATCTTTTTTACAGGTACATCGCATTCTGGTAAACTTGCTGCTTTTCTTCCTGGAGATGTTTTTTCAAAAATTAATTGCATTTTTTCAACACCTCCACAATTTTATCCATATCTTGTTTTGTCATTGTCTCTGTTACACAAAACAAAAGCCGGTGCTCTGAATCTTGGAAAAAACTATCTAGTTCTAATCCACCAACAATTCCATTCTCTGCTAGTGTCTCATAAGTTTCATTAGCGTCTTTACAATAAACCACAAACTCATTATAGAAATTGTTTCCATACATTATTCCGTATCCTTTTAACTTAGAAATCTTTTCTGCTAGATAATGTGCTTTCTGCAAATTTAATTCAGCAATCTGTTTTAAATTCTTGCCTAGATAAGAAAGATAAACTGCATTAGCTAGAGCGATTAAAGCGTGATTAGTACAAATGTTAGATGTTGCTTTTTCACGTCTGATGTGCTGCTCTCTTGCTTGTAATGTCAAAATGTAGCCGCGTTTACCTTCACTGTCTACAGTTGCGCCTACAATCCTGCCAGGGAGTTTTCTCATGTATTGTTTTTTACAAGCCATAAAGCCTACATAAGGCCCACCGTAGCTAAGAGGAACACCAAAACTTTGGCCTTCTCCTATAACAATATCAGCACAGCATTCTCCTGGTGATTTTAGTATACCCAGTGAAGTTGGTTCAACAACTCCAACTATGAGCAATGCTTTTTTTTCATGAGCAACAGCAGCAATCTTTTCAATATCTTCAATCTGGCCATAATAGTTTGGATTTTGTATAATTACACAAGCAGTATTCTCTGAAATCTTGTTTTTTATTTCAGAGATATCAGTAACTCCATCTTTAAGACCCATTGTAGCTGAATCTTTGAAACCTACCCTTATTACTTTAAGTCCTCTTGCATTTGCATATGTAAAAACAGTTTGGTAATATTGGGGATGTACACCTTCAGAGATTATTATCTCATTCCTTCTATTAGTGTAATGTGCCATCATTGCAGCTTCTGCCATTGCAGATGCGCCGTCGTACATAGAAGCATTTGCTACATCCATGCCTGTAAGCTTGCATATCATTGTTTGGAATTCATAGATTGACTGCAAAGCACCTTGGCTAATCTCTGGTTGATAAGGTGTGTAAGCAGTATAAAACTCTGACCTGCGTAAAATGTGGTCAACTACAGAAGGGATATAATGATTGTAAGCACCTGCACCAAGCAAAGAGATTTTGGGCTGCTTGTTTTTTTCACTCAATTCTTTCATATGTTTCTGCAATTCCAGTTCTGACATTGCCTTAGGAAGCTTGAGTGGTTTCTTTAGAATAAACTCTTCACCTACATCCTTGAATAGTTCATTAACAAACTTAATCTTAAGAAAATCCAGCATCTCTTTAATGTTCTGTTCTGTATTTGGGATGAAGTTCATACTAATTTCCTTTTTCTTCAACAAACTTTTTGTAATCTTCAGCTGACATCAATGTTTCATACTCTTCTTTCTTGCTTAGTTTCAATTTAAACATCCATCCTTTGTCATAAGGATCCTTGTTAATCTGTTCTGGATTATCTGAAAGCTCTGAATTAACTTCAACTATCTCTCCGCTTAGTGGAGAAAAGATGTCTGAGACAGATTTAACTGATTCAACAACCATAGCAACTTTATCCTTTTCAACTTGCTTGCCTTTTTCAGGCAGATCAACAAACACTATATCTGTTAATTGGTTCTGCGCAAAATCAGTTATTCCAATGGTTGCAGTCTCTCCATCTAGTTTAATCCATTCATGTTGTTTTGTATATTTTAATTCTTCAGGTAGATTCATTTTTTATTCCCCCTTTGTTATTCTAACAACATAAAACACTGCCCTACTTCGCTTTGTCTCGCAAAAACACTCGACAAAGCTTCGTCTCGTCGTTGTTTACTTGCTCCGTAAAAACAACTACGCAAGCAAAGCAACCAATGACTTCGACGGTCAGTGTTTCATTTATATTCCATTATTTTTTCTTATGAAACCTCTTATCAACAACTTTTGCTTTTAATAATTTATCCCTGATCTTGATATCAATCTCAGTTCCAATCTCATCAAATGGCTTGTTGATGTAACACATCCCAATTGCTTTTTTGAAGGTTGGCGAAAATGTGCCACTGGTTACATAGCCGATTTTATTGTTGTCTTTATATATTTCATGGTTGTGCCTTGCTATGCCCCTGTCAATCATCTCAAAACCTATAAGCTTTCTTGTTACACCTTCTGTTTTTTGTTTTTCTAAAACCTCTCTGCCAATGAATTCTTTTGTGAATTTAACTGTCCAGCCAAGGCCTGCTTCAATCGGTGTGTTAGTATTATCAATATCATTACCATAAAGGCTGTAACCGCTTTCCATTCTTAGGGTATCTCTTGCACCTAAGCCAGCTGGTTTGATTCCAAATTCTGCTCCTGCTTCAATGATTGCATTCCACATCTCAACTGCTTTTTCTGCAGGGAAATAAAGTTCAAAACCATCTTCTCCAGTGTAACCTGTTCTTGAGATAAATGTTTTTATTCCTGCAACCTTTCCTTCAATTACATGGAAGTATTTAATCTGTGATAGTTTTGTTTCAGTAACTTTTTGTAATATCTTCTCTGACATTGGCCCTTGTAAAGCAAGTTCTGCTATTTCATTACTTACATCTTTTACTTCTACATACTCATGTTTATGCTGCATTATCCATTCGAAATCCTTTTCTGTGTTAGATGCGTTAACAACTAAATAAAAAAACTCATCATTTATTTTGTATACAATAAGGTCGTCTACAAATGTTCCGTTCGGATAACACATTGGACTATAGAGAGCTTTAAATGGAACTAGTTTTGAAATATCATTAGTTACAATCTTTTGTATGAAATCAACAGCCCCTTTGCCTTTTACTTCTATTTCACCCATATGAGAAACATCAAACAATACAGCTTTAGTCCGACAGGTATTGTGTTCATCAATAACAGTTGTATACTGTACTGGCATATACCAACCGCCGAAATCCACCATAGTTGCACCTAACTGATCATGCGTTTCAGCTAATGGTGTTTTTTTTAGATCAGCTAATTCAGGATTCGTCATCACAACCCCCTGAAATTCAATGTTAAATAGAATTATAAAAAGGTTGTGGTTCATGACATTAAAAACATTTATATACAATCCAAAACACCCTTCCTTACATGATATCCATAATCCTAATCTCACCAGAGCATGAAGGGAATGTAGGAGCTGTAGCTAGGGTTATGAAGAATTTTGGGTTTGGTAAGCTTTTTGTTGTTAATCCTAAATGCGACCCTACAGGAAATATGGCTTTAGCTAGGTCTAAGCATGCAAAGGATATTCTTCTAAAAGCTAAAGTTGGAGATGAGAAGCTGCTTAAAAAGTTTGATTATATTATAGGCACTACTGCAAGGCTTGGCTCTGATTATAATATCCCAAGAAGCCCTGTAACTCCAGAGCAGCTTGCTAACAAAATTGTTGGTAAGAGAAAGAAATTTGCTTTATTGTTTGGTAGAGAAGGTTCTGGTCTGACAAACGAAGAAATAAAAATGTGCGATTTTATTGTGACTATACCTACCAGCCCAAAGTATCCTGTTATGAATCTATCTCAATCTGTTTCTGTAGTTTTGTATGAATTATTCAAGCATCAGAATAAAAAAAAGATAGCTCAGCATATTATTCCTATAAGTGCAGCTGAGAAAAAACAGATTCTAAAGATGGTGGACAAGGTTCTTACTAAGATGCCTTTTAGAACAGAAGACAAAAAGGAAACTCAAAGAGTAACTTGGAAACGGCTGCTTGGTAAATCTATGCTGACTAAAAGAGAAGCATATGCTATTATGGGTTTTTTGAGGAAATTAATCTGATTTCTTCTTATCCAAGTAAGCTTTAACCCTTTTATCCATCTTTGGCTTGGCATTCTTGCCAAGTGTATAGAATATCTTTTCTGCTTCAGGGCCCCAACTGTATTCTCCTTGAACTTTTTCAATCTTCTCAACCTTGAATTCTCCTGTTGAAACCCCTTTACGAAGATGGTAATATATAGAACGCATAGTAACCTTTGGAAAAACAGCCTTATATATCTTGAATATGTCATAGCCATATCCGCTTTTTATAAAATAAAGAATCTCAACTATGTTCTGCCTTATTTGAGATCCAAGTGGTCTTCCACGCTTCATATCAATAGATAAATTTAAGTAGTATTTATATTTATTGTTCGTATTGAAAATAAATGGCAAAATATCTATTTTATCTGTCTGGAGAAAACCTTAAACTAGCTAAAGAAGAAGTTCTTTCTATTGTGAAATCTGAGAAATCTATTCTTTCTAAAAAACTATTACTACTAAAAACAAAAACTAAAATAAAACAAAAAACCCTAGAAAGATTGGCTTACACAAAGAGAGTCTATGATCTCTTGTTTTCTTGTAGTGTTGATAACTTAGAGGAGAATCTGGGAAGTTTTCCTTGGGATAAGGTCTATGAAAAGGATTTTTGCTTAAGGGTTTTTGATTTGAATGGTGGAGGAAAGAAATTTTCTGAGCCTAAACTCGCTGGTTATATTTGGAATAAGGTAAAAAAGCCAAAAGTAAACCTTGAAAATGCAAAAACACAGATTCATCTATATATAATTGGGAAAAAGGTTTTCTGTGGTAAACTTGTTTTTGTGAATAAAGAGAACTTTGAAAAACGCAAACCTCAACATCGGCCTGGTTTTAGTCCAACTTCTTTGCATCCAAAACTTGCAAGGTGTTTAGTTAATCTAAGTGGTGTTGGTAATGGTGTTTTAGTTGACCCTTTCTGCGGCACTGGAGGAATACTCATTGAAGCCGGATTGATGGATTGCGATGTTGTTGGTTATGACATCAGTGATGTTATGTTGAAAAAGTGTAAGCAGAATTTAGATTTTTTCAAGATAAAAAAATTTAAAGTAATTAAAAAAGATTTTTTTAATTTGAAAACAAGAATAAAGTGCCTTGTTACTGATCTTCCTTATGGTATGAGTTCTTTAACGAGAAATGTGGATACTAAAATTAAAATTAAGAATTTAAAAAATAAGGGAAATATTGTCAACAAAAAAAAGTTGGAAGAATTTTATTTGAAAATTTTGAAAAGAATAAAAAAATCTGCTGTAAAAAATGCCGTGGTTGTTTTTCCTGCTTTTGTGAATTATAAAAAAATAATTAAAAAATCAAAATTGAAAATCAAAAAAGAGTTTGATTATTTTATCCATAAAAACCTAAGTAAAAAAATACTTGTTTTCAATTAGAATTGGATTTGGTCTCCTACTTCTGTTTCAGTTTTTCTGATAGTTCCTTCTGGTAGTTCAATTATATATTTTGCTTTTTTCCTCGGTGAAATCATGTGAAATGGTTTTAGTTTTTCTTTTATTTGAACAACTTTTCTTTCTTTGTCTAGCCACAAAACATCGATTGGATAGAAAACAAACAACATATGCAAAGGAATTATTTTTTCTTTTTTGAAAATGAAGACTAGTCCTAAATTTGTAATCTTTTTTGAAAACATTAATCCAATTCCTTGTGAAAATAAATTCCTGCACGATTTACTCCTAGGTGCAAGTGCTGTTTCTTTGGTTAAGTTGTAAATCTGCATGTTATATTCTTCACTATCGAATAGATATTTAAAGTTTACTATCATACATTATCATACTCTTTTTTACCGAAAGCTTTATATATCACTAGATTTTATTTCAGCGTAAATGCGCATAAACAGTATATCTAAAAAAGGGGGGTAAGTTAGTACTTTCTCTAGATTTTAGGCTTTTTTAGGTATATAACAGTTAAACTTTAAAGTTGTGAGGAAAAAAAGGTGGTACCATGAGTCAAAAAGAGAGTGGAACAGGTTTAGTCACATCCAACGTTGTTATTAAGACCTTATTCTCAAAACCTAGCGTTTTGATCTTGTTTGCTTTCTTGATGTTGTTCGCACTTAGCGTGAGCTCTCTTGCAGGAGAACAGGTAACTTTCCAGGGCTATGTTTACAACACAACAGGCGGAGCATTGAATGGAACAAATGTTTCAATTGAAGTTTGGCAAATGCAGCCTTATGTCGCAATTGGAGTTTATTCAAATTTAAGTAACGAAAGTGGATACTTTAGAGTAACTATTGATTCTGATGCTAATACTCTTATCAATAATATGGTGAAAATTATACCAAGAAAATATAACACAAGTAGTGATACTCCACGTTGTACACATATTGGGGCAGTAGCACCACCTTTTACATATTCAAGTATGATGAATGCTAGCCGTGAAAACATAATGTTGAACATAAGCAATCTTAAGTTTTATTTGAAAGAAGCAGCAACAATTAATGTAACAGCAGTTAACCAAAACGGAGCTGCTGTAAACTATACTTATATGGTTAAGGATCAGAGACTAGGTTATGATATTGAATCTCAATTCCAGATGGAGAACGCAACAACAGAGAAACTGTTCTATGTTCCAGCAGATAAAAACTATTCTATCCAGATATATCCATTCCAATCAATGCCTCTTTATTTTGATTTAAACAACCTTACAGATTATTCTACACCTAAATATGTGACTAAGGAATTTAATACTACAATGCAACTAGTAAGAGTGAAAGGAAATATCAGTCTTAATAATGGTACAGATGGTGGATTTGATTATATGCGTGTAATAAACTATCTACTAGAACCAGGGAATATGATCTATAAAAAAGAACCATTGCCTTTCAACATGAGTTCTTGGGACCAAAAAGGTGATGTGTTCAATACAAGTACTGGTGGGTCATGGAGTGATGCAAACTATAACATAACTGTGCCTGCTGCAAAAGAAGGCATGAAAGTAATGATGTTTGCTACAGTTAAAACACAGGACGGTAAATACTGGGGTGGCTTTAGGAATATCTCTCCAGTGTATGGTGCAGGAGATATTAATGGTTTTAATTTCACACTCTATCCTTTACTTGGAAGGAATTCAACTATTGGTGCACGTGGATCAGGAGGTATTACATATCTTAATTCTAGTGAAGTAACATTTGCTTTTGTGGATGAGAATAAAACCTCTATTACTAGTACAGAAGGCCATGTTGAAGTTGAGGTTGATTACAGTATTAATAATTATCCTCAACCAGGTGAAGGTGTTGGTATTTCATTTACATGGATGACTGATGTTGGACAGGGTGAAGGAGGCTTATTTAAAGTTCCTCTATATAATTGGAGTGTTAAGAAAGTTAGTATGTATTGTCAGCAATATGCTCCTGTTAAAAGAGGATTTACTTTAGCGCAGACGAATGAAGATAATGTAAGTATTAATCTAACTAGTTTTGATGCAGGTGGTATTGGTTCGGATACTATGTCACTACAGATGACTATGTATAAGAGTTCTGCTGTTTGTGATGTGCCAAGTCCATCAGGAGATTGTGTCCTGGTAGATGCGCAAGATGAAGCTAATTTCCAGCCTTTAAATGCTGTAATTAGCGGCGGCGCAATGAGCTTTAGGATGACTGATTCAAACACAGGTATAGTCGTGCATTATAAAAATGTAGATATGCTTGCTTCAGGTCCTCCAGATGCATTAATGGATAGTAGTGGTAATGACACTTCATCAGGCTCAAGTTTGGAAGAGGCATGGAGATTCGGAAGCAGTGGTCCTGAGATTTATGATGAAGTATTGATTGGTATGCCATACAATGAGACCAATTATGATGAAGCTCAACCATTTACTTTGAAAATCCAGAAATTATACGATCATGAGTGGAACGAGATGGCAGATGCAACATTAAACGCTACAGCAGCAATTAAAGGAAACTATTCAGACTATGCGCCTTTTGATAATACCTTCTTTAGCGGTATTACATGCAGTAAAACAAATCAATCTAAATTGTGTTTTGTAAATACAAGCACGAACATGTTGTGGATAACAATCCCACATTTCTCCGGTGTAGGCCCTAAGATTTCAGGATATGCTGGTCTTGGTAATATTACTTCATTGGATGACCAATATTCTTGTAACCCTACCTGCTCTGTATATATTAATGTTAGTGCAGACAACACAAACCTTACTGATTTGTCTCCTCAGACAATTCATGTGAATTTCTCTGCAGACGTACCAAAGGGACTAACTTTTGAGACTGCATACATAAACAATTCAAATGTTTCTGATGGCTGGCTTGCATCATCTGCTAGTGCTAATGGTAATGTTTCAATAGATGGGTTTAATCTTACATTCCATACAACAAGGGTAAACCAATTCAGAATCAACATAACCATGACAGAAGCATTTTCAACTCTCTGGAACTTCAGTATCTGGGTTAATGGCACTTATTATCCATTGGGTATATATATAGATGCAATTAACTTGAGCAGCCCAATTGATCACTACAATGACTCAGATATCTCGCCAAGCTTTAATTTCATACTGCATTCACAGAATTCATCAACACAAAGCTGTGATTTGATGATAAACGGAACTTCATATGGAAATAATGCTTCAGTTACTAACGGAAGCCTTACATCCATAAAAGTTAATGCAACTTTAGATGAATATGCTTATGCTTGGTATATCTCTTGCAATGAGACTGGAAATTCAGAGACAAGAACCTTGTTTGTAGTAGAAGCACCAAGGATTACACTAAACGCACCTGTTGATTGGCATAATCAAACTTCTTCGAGTGTTCTCTTTAATTACACAGTTACAGATAACCATGATTCAAGTTTTGATTGTAATGTAACAATAGATGGTGCTATTAATGTTACTGGTAACTTACCTCAAAACAATTCAAATCAGTTGGCAACCTTAACTTTCGCAGATGGAGAATACAAATGGAATGCAACTTGCTGGGATGCTGGAGCTCATGTTAACAATACTGACTTTGGTTATACATTTAGAGTAGATAGTAGCGGACCAGGTTTTGATAGCAGCTACTTTGCATCAACTAATGTATCCAGCTATACTCCAAATCCAAGCACCTTGTTCTGGATGGCAGTTAACTGGAGTGACGTAACTACTAATGTATCTACAGTAATCTTGTATTTTGGTGGTACTGCAGTCACTACAAATGATACCAGCCCAGATGGATTGTTAGACAACAATATGCTTGATTTTAACCTTACCTATTCTATACCTGCTGGCTTCAACGGCACTTATGAGGTATATATGTGGGCAAACGATACATTAGGCAACTCAAACCAGACAGCATCAATCAATATTACAGTGACTGATAACATTAAACCACAGATTACACCTAACACAGTTGATTGGTATAACTTCAGTTCAAACCAGACTCAATTTAACTTTACAGTAACAGATAATGCAGGAGGACTTATTACATGTAATCTTTCGATAGATACAATTGTGAATCTAAGTAATATTGTTGCTACAAACGGTACACCACAACTTAATACAACTACAATTGCAGATGATGGTGAATACAAATGGAATACAACTTGTTGGGACTCTACAGGCAACACTAATGCTTCAGGTGGTATGACAAGGACATTTAGAGTAGATACAGAAGGTCCAGGATTTGATTACTTAACCTATACATCCATAAATATTTCCAGTTATACACCAGCGCCAGGAAACAAGTTCTGGATGGCAATTAACTGGACAGATACAGTGACAAATATATCTACAGTGATCTTGTATTTCAATAATAGTGTGAACGGATCTATAGCAGTTGCTACGAACGATACAAGTCCTGACGGATTCTTAGACAACAACATCGCTGATTACAATCTTTCATTTACAATACCTGCAGATTACAACGGTACCTATAATGTATATATGTGGGCAAACGATACTGTTGGAAATTCAAATACTACACCTTTGGATCTAGTGATTACAGTCTCTGATGGTGAAGCACCACGTGTAACAATGAGTACACCAGTCAATGCATACAATGCAAGTAGCGAAAATGTTAGCTTTAGTTTCTCAGTTGTTGATATTGTTGATACTGCAACTAATGCGATTAAATGTAACATTACAGTTGATGGTGTGGAAAATGTTACACTGATTAGTCTAACAACTGGTAGCACTAATACCACAACCATCGGAAGATTTAATGATGGTACACACTATTGGAATGTAACCTGTTGGGATACTGCTGGTAATGTGAACAATACCGACTTCTCATGGGTACTTACAGTTGATACAACTGTGCCTTATTATGAGGTTTTAGAGATTACAAACGCTACAAACTTTACCATCATGAATTTAACCTCTTCTGGCGGTTCACTTGATGAAGGTCATAACCTATCGGTATTCCATAACTGGACTGATGCTACAAGCGGAATGTATCAGGCTTGGATGCAGATTTATAACTTAAGCAGTAGTGCATGGTTTAATGCAACAACAAATTACAACATCTCAAATGCAATAATCTATGCTTTCAACTATACTGTTGGTCAAGGTCATGGCACTTTCGAAGCAGGTAGAAATATCTCTATCAGGGTGCAGGCAATAGATTATGCAGGTAACTTAAGGAATACAAGTAATCTCACTGTACAAATTAATGATACAACTAAACCTACAATAGTGATTAATAAACCTACAGCTAATGACAGCAACTTAACTGGGAATAGTTTTGTCCTTAATTGGAGTGTTACAGAGAAAAACACCTTGTTAGAGCTCAACTATAGTATAAATGGCAATGAAACAGGGGCTTCATGTAACTTCTCTAATAACTGGACTGGCGATGCAGGAAATTTGACTGAAGTTGAAGTTACAATACCAGGTGATTTAAGTAGTTGTCCAGGTTTAGCGAACGCTACAACTCATAACATTACTATCTTTGCAATGGATGAATGGCGTAACGTAGGTAGCATGTTCTACACATTTACTATAGATAACGTCGATCCAGCAATCATCCTTGTTGAGCCAGCAAATGGTTCAAACATGACTACTACAGGCACTGGTTTTGTGGTTAATGTAACTGATGATGTAAGTGAAGTAGAATCATTACAATATTATACAGAGTGTAATGCAACTGTCTATACATTTACAAATGGAACAACCTTCTATCCATTTAATCACACAGGTTGTACAAATACAGATGATGAGTACTCCTTGTACGTGAATGTAACAGATCACTCAGGCAACTCGAATTTCTCAGAGTTCATTTTCAATGTTGACGATGTTGCACCTACAGCTGCACTGTTTACTATTAATCTACCAGTAGATGGTTCAGATTATAGTGGTAACTCTACAGAGCTTAACTTCTCGATTACTGATGGATTCTTAGGGATACACACAGTATGGTACAATCTTGATGGGGGAAGAAACATCACTGTTGGTACAAATCCAAACTCAAATACATCCATTAACTTTAGTGGACCAGGTAAACATACATTATATGTTTACGCAAATGACACGGTTAATAATGTAGGAACAAGTTCACTTGTAACATTCGACACAACTGGCGTGCAACTTAACACAACCAATATAACAGTAACACTTGCTAATACACTTGCTGATGTGTCTGCAGCTAAAGTTGAGTTAGCTAATACTACTCAAATAACCGAGAATCAGTATGTTAACGAAAGTTTAAACTTGGAAATGAACGTTAGTAATAGGAATGGGAACATTGTAGCAGAATTCAGAAACTTCTACGGTGGGTACGCATTAATGTCAAACATAATGAGCGATGATGTTGCAAGAATGTTCAATGTGTCAAACGGAAGTACAGGACTTGCATCTGATATAAGTACAAATATCACGAACTTCTTTGGTACCTCACTAACAGATATAGTGGTTATAGAATCAGCAGAAAACTTCCTTGCAGATACTAGGTACACCGGAATGGTACAGTTACCTTATAATTGTTCACAGTATACAGACATCTTTTACTGTGAAGATGAGGTAGTAACAGCAAGTTTATGTACTGTAGTTAGTGAATGTTCAAGTGGAGCATTTGATGGAACCACCGCATGCTACAACCAGAGTACTTTGAATCTTGCTTGTGATGTGTTTGTACCGCACTTCTCAGTGGTCTTTGGAGCAAACGATACAGCAGCACCTAACATGACTATAATCCAACCTCTTAACAATTCAGTGCAGAATAACAGTTTCTTTACTTTAACTGGAGAAGTTTACGAGGAAAATCTCTTCATGTGTAATTTCACTATATGGGGACCAAGCAACCAGCAGAACGATACAACATTGACAATGACACAGTCTGGCAGTACTCCATACTATACATTTAGTCATGCATTAAGTAATTTCTCAGATGGAGATTACAACGTTACTTTGAATTGTTCAGATACACTGAATTATAGTGCTGAGATGTTGCATAACTTCTCAATCTCAGATTCAACAGCACCTATAATTACAGCAGTATCAACCAGCGGTACTAGCTCATCTAGTAGTAGCGGTACTGTGACTGTGACTGCAACTACAGATGAAGCAGCTACCTGTTGGTATTCAACAACCAACTTTACTGCAGGAAGTAGGTCTTCAGAATCAGCAGCAACAAAGTCTAACTCAAACCTTACACATACATTTACAATTGACTATGAGTCATCAACAACACTTGTAGCACGCAATTTTAGTTGTATGGATGATAAGGGTAACAATATGACTGGCTCAAATACTACTGGCAGCATAGATGTAACAGTTACATCAGCAGCAGCAGCAGCAGCAGCAACAAGCGGAGGTTTAACTCCAGGTGTAACCTATACTATCAGCTCAAGCCATATGTGGAATAGTGTGGCACCAGGTACACCTGCTACTATGACTATAGACAGTGATAAGATAGGTGTTGACACGATTGCGATTAATGTAAAAGAAAGTGCAGACACAGTAACGCTTAAGGTAGAAAAGCTTGGTTCAGCACCAGATGTCAAAGAAACCTTGTCTGTCAATGTTTACCAGTATCTACAGTTTACTCTAACTAACTTGGCCAACGAGAAGATTGAAAGCGTTGACCTAGAGTTAAAGGTCGAGAAGAGCTGGTTAGCTGAGAAAGGGTTGTCAGAGGATAAAGTAGCGTTGTACAAGTACGGGGATGACACAGGTAGTTGGGATAAACTGGCTATAGTTAAAACAAGAAGCGATGCTAACTTTGTGTATTATAAGGTAAGCACATCAGGCTTCAGCTACTATGCAATTGGCTCAACTGAAGGAATAACAGCATTCGACTTGATTGATATCATCAGAGAATTCTACACAGGATTGTCTAGTTACACACCATTTGATATCATAGACCTAATCAGGTCGTTCTACGGAGGATGAGAAAATGAAACGATTAATTTTACCCTTGGTTTTTTTGATGATGGTAGGCAGTGTACTAGCAGCTACAGTGAATAGAAATATGCCAAGTCTGATTGAAGCCGGGGAAGAACTGGTAGTTACATTCAAAGTAAGCGGTGCAGAGACAGGTAAGTCATTTACTCTTGAGGAAGCTTTACCAGCAGGCCTTAAGATTAAGTCTTGGGATGTTGTAGGTGCAATGGAAGTTAAAGACAGGATCACTACACGAGAGAAAGATAATCGGTTTGGTTGGTCTTTTACTGCTAAAACTGCAGACCTTTCTATTACCTATAAGGTTGATATGCCTGCAGATGCTAGTGGTGAATATGCTTTTGACGCTGTATGGTTTGATCCTAGTGGCCAAAGCAGGGGTCAAGGTACTTTAAAGATAGGTAAAGAAGCACCACCTGTAGAGCAACCACCAGTAGAGCAACCACCAGTAAAGCCACCTGTAGAAGAAGAGCCACCAGTTGAAGAGAAGAACTACACATGGTTAGTTGTACTCTTAATAGTGATCTTAGCAATAATCGGCTACTATCTGTACACACAGAAGAAAAAATAAAATTTTTTATTTTTTTTCTCTTTTTCTCTATTTATTTAAAAACAAAAATTATATAAATAGGTCTACTATACAATAGAGTAAAAGCAGGAATAGATAACATGACTATAATTAATAGGATGGTAATGAGGGGTTTTAAATCCTTTGCCAAAAGAACAGAGCTTATGTTTGGTGGAGGGTTTAACTGTGTTCTAGGGCCAAATGGGTCAGGCAAAAGCAACATATTAGACGCTTTATGCTTTGTTTTAGGCAGGACATCATCTAAGTCACTTAGGGCAGAAAAGTCGGCTAATTTGATCTATAATGGCGGTAAAACAAAGCAGCCAATGAAAGAAGCAGAGGTTAGTATCTATTTTGATAATTCTAATAAAACATTCCCTACAAATGATAAAGAGATCAAGATCAGTAGGATTGTTAGGCAGAACGGCCAGAGTGTCTATAAAATCAATGATAAAAAGAAAACAAGGCAGGAAGTTGTTGACCTCATGTCAATTGCCAGAATCAACCCAGATGGTTTTAATATCATTCTGCAGGGAGATATTGTCAGTTTTGTTGAGATGTCTTCTGTGGAAAGAAGAAGGATTGTTGAAGAGATTTCAGGTATTTCTGTTTATGAAGAGAAAAAGGATAAAGCTATGCGTGAACTTGGAAGGGTGGATGAAAGGCTTAATGAGGCTGAGATTATACTTAAAGAACGTGAAACATACCTTAGAGAGCTTAAAAAAGAACGTAACCAGGCGCTTAAATTTAAGGAATTACGTGACAGGTTAAAGGAAAACAAGGCATCTCATATATATATGCAGATTGATAGGAAAGAAAAGGAGAAAACTGAGTTTGAGAAAAAGATTAATGAAAAAAAGAAGAAACTTGATGAAGTAGATAAGCAGATTAAGAGTGCAAAGAGTAAGATAGAAGCTAAGAAAAGAGAGATAACTGCAATTACTAAAGAGATAGAAGAGAAAGGTGAGAGGCAGCAGGTTAAGCTGCATAAAGAGGTAGAAGGGCTTAAAGTCAGCTTAGCTTCAGATAAAACTAGGATTGATTCATGTAGAGGTGAGATTCAAAGGATTAAACAGAGGAAAGGGCAGTTAAAAGGAGACCAAGGCGAGCAGCTTGATCGAGTAAAGGATCTTGAAGCTGAGAAAGAAGCGCTTGAAAAAGAGATTAAAGATAGACTTAAGGAACAGAATCTTCTTGATCAACAACTTAAACAGTTTAGGAAGAAGAACGAGATTGATAATGCAGATGAGATTGGTAAGGATATTGAAGAGCTTGATAAGTCTGTTGAGGATAAAGAAAAAGAGATACAAAAATTAAGAGAACAACAGCAGAATATGCTTCGTGAGAAAGACAGGATTGAGTTCCAGATACAGAGTATTGATGAGACAATTGGTAAGGTGCTTGAGGTTGAGAAAGAAAACAAAGCTGAGATAGAGGCTTTGAAAAAGAAAAAAGAAGAATTCAAGAAATCTACACTTGAACTTAATAAACGCCTTAATGATGATTCTACTTTTGCAGCTCAGTTGGCTGAGAAAAAGAAAAGGCTTGAGAAAGCTAGAGAGGAATTGATTAAACTTAAAGCAAGAAACTTGGAGATTAAGGAGAAAGTATCAGCTAACAAAGCAGTCCAGGCAATAATCAAAGATAAAAGAACATTGAAGGGCATCTATGGTACTGTTTCAGAGCTTGGTACTGTTGGTACAAAGTATTCTCTTGCTTTAGAAGTTGCTGCAGGTAACAAAGTTGATAATGTTGTTGTTGAGGATGATTCAACAGCTGCAAGATGCATTAAATATCTTAAAGACAAGAAATTAGGTATAGCTTCTTTTATTCCTCTTAATAAGATCAGGCCAAAACATGCTTCTCCAGAACTAAAGAAACATCTTAATTCTAAGGGAGTCTATGGTCTGGCTGTAGATTTGATTAAATTTGATCCAAGGTTCAAAAAAGTATTTTCCTATGTTTTTGGTGACATCCTAATAGTTGATAATATCAATGTTGCACGAAGGATTGGTATTGGGACAGCAAAGATGGTTACTCTCGACGGAGATATGGCTTTTCTTAGCGGTGTGATGAGGGGCGGTTATAGGCAGCGTAAAAAAGGTAAAGGTATGGCGTTTGCTGAAAAAGAAGTACTTAAAGATATAGATGAATATGAAGAAGTTGTGTCAAGCATTGAAA
>CAZJZJ010000006.1:39857-51602 GCA_964550525.1 uncultured Methanosarcinales archaeon | reverse complement strand
AATCCCCTATTTAAATGAAGAAAATCATTCTTGATACAAATTTCCTGCTTATACCTGCTTTGTTTAAAGTGGATATATTCGAGGAGATAAAGAGGATATGTGATTTTCAATACGAGCTGTGCGTACTAGACAAAACATTAGATGAATTGGAAAAGGTAATCCAGACAACAAAGAAAGGCAAGGACAAAGAAGCTGCTAAGCTAGCTATGGGGCTTATAAAATCCAAACATATAAATATCATCGAAACAGAAAGCATTAAAAATGTTGACGATTTAATTCTGGACCTGTTAAATCAGGGCGATTATATCGTTGCAACACAGGATAAAGCCCTAAAAGACAAAATAAGGGCAAAAAACGCCCAAATCATCGTTTTAAGGCAAAAGAACCATCTAAAACTTGAATAGGGGGATATTAAGATGTTTTATAAAGCAAAAATAAAGGACCATATACGTGTCCCACCAGACCATTTTGGTATGCTAAGGGACCAGGCAATTATAACCAGAATTAAGAAGGATTATGAAGGTTATATCTCTAAAGACCTAGGTATAGTGATTGATGTGGACGCAATTGATACTGTTAAAGAGGGTATAATTATCCCGGGTGATGGAGCTTCTTATTATGAGACCACTTTTGAGCTTCTTGTTTATAAGCCAGAAATGCAGGAAGTGGCTTTAGGCAGGATAAAGGATATAGCTGATTTCGGTGCATTTATTTCTATAGGTCCGATAGAAGGTATGATCCATGTATCGCAGACAATGGATGATTTTGTAAGTTTTTCAAAAGAAAAAGTGCTGCTTGGTAAAGAAACTAAGAAGAACCTAAAAGTAGGGGATAAATGTAGGGCAAGAATCATAGCTACAAGCTATAAAGATATAACTAACCCAAAAATCGGCCTTACTATGAGGCAAGCTGGTTTAGGCAGGCTAGATTGGATTGAAGAGGATATGAAACCAAAGGAACAAAAGCCTGTTAAAGAAGAAAAGAAAAAAGCAGCTAAGAAAAAATAGGTGTATTCTCATGGCTAAAAAAAAGGTATGTAAAAAATGCAAAATTTTTGTTGACAGCGGCGAATGTCCAATATGCAAAGGCAAGAGCTTCACTACAAATTGGCAAGGCAGAGTTGCCATACTTAACTCTGATAGATCAATGATCGCTGAGAAAATTGGCACAGAAAAAGAAGGTGAATATGCAATTAAAGCAAAGTAGGTAGATATGAATGGAACTTAAAGTAATAAACAAAAAACAGGACCCTTTGTTGTTCAGGACAGAGATTAAAGCTGAAATGTATTTCAAAGGCGCTACACCTTCAAAAGAAGAAGTAAAGAAGAAAATAAGCTCACAAGTAAGTGCAAATGAAAGCCTTGTTGTAGTCAGGAACATTTATACTAGGCAGGGTGTTGAACAAGCTGATGTCGAAGCTTATGTTTATGATAATGCAGATAAGATGAAAGTCATTGAACCAAAGAAATCAAAGCTTTCTAAGAAGGAGCAGGAAGCTGCAAAGCCTAAAGAAGAAAAAGCAGCTGCTCCAGCAGAAGCTCCTAAGGAAGAAAAGAAAGCTGAGGAGAAACCTGCAGAGAAGAAAGAAGACAAGAAAGGTGAATAATTATGGCAAAGAACGTAGTCAAAAAAGGCAAGATCAAGCGTAAGCCAAAGAGAACAAGCACAAAATACAAATGTTACGATACTTCATCCGGACTCAAAAGAAAAAACAAGAACTGCCCAAAGTGCGGCCCATCTGTATTCATGGCTACGCATAAGGACAGAGTAACTTGTGGCAAGTGCGGTTATACTGAGTTTGGTAGTAAGAAGTAGTTTTTTTATTTCTTCCCTTCCATCTGAAATATCAATAAATCTTCTGTAGTAAGTTTGCCGCCTTTCTTTATCTTCTCTTCAACGCTCTGCTCGATTGACTTTAGTTTATCTTCAATCTTTTTTTCTTTTTCTTTCCTGCGCTCTTCTTTGATAACCCCTACCTTAGCGCCGATTTCATTCATCTCAACTAGCTTTTTCTTAAGCTGCTCATTAATCTCATTTAACTTCTTTTTGTACTCAATGTACCTCTCAAAAGCTGCTTGCTCTTGTTTCTTGATATCATCTATCTCTTTAGATTTACCTACTAAAGCTTCGTGTTTTACCTGGCTCTCTTTAGCTCTGCTCTGGATCTTTTGGTGCGCAGAATCAGCTTCTAATTTAAGTTTTTTCAATTCTTTTTCTTTCTGCTTAATCTTATCCCACACATCGCTTATAACCTTGACTTCATTATACTTCTTTTTAAGCTCTTTAAT
Source organism: uncultured Methanosarcinales archaeon (assembly GCA_964550525.1). Taxonomy (GTDB): domain Archaea; phylum Nanobdellota; class Nanobdellia; order Woesearchaeales; family JANQNQ01; genus CAZJZJ01. The sequence continues at coordinate 49,314 of CAZJZJ010000006.1, read as the reverse complement.
CTTCTTCATAATCTCTTTCTCTTTTTTGAAAGATATAACTTCTGTTTCAATCTTAAGCTCCAGTTTATCAATCTCTTCTTTGAGCTTAGCAGGGTTACCTTTAATGTTGTGTTTTTTTTGTACCTCGTCTTTCTGTTGCTTGAGTTTCTTTATATCTTCAATATTTGCCTTAATCTTCTTATTACAGTCGTCTCTTTTTGTCTTATCTTCTTTAACCTTTGAAGTAAGCTCATTACGTTTACTCCTGTTAGTTTTAACCTCTTTAATAAACTTAGAAATCTGCTGGTTCAAATCCTCTTTTTTATTGAACCACTTATCTTTTTGGTCAGCTATCTGATTAAGTTGTGTCCTTAACTTCGATACTTCCCTTTTGTATTCATTAAGTTTTTTGAATATTTCTTTTTTTTCTTTGTCAGATGGCATGAATAGTCACTATAAATTAAGTAAAGGAGTGCTTGAAAGCACTCAAATCAAACAATTTAACCAAATAAAGCGCCTAAGCCTGCAGCTGCTTGTTCAGCTGATTTCTTTTCTTCCTTAGGCTTCTCTTCTTTTTTAGCTTCAGCTTTTGCTTCTCCACCGCCTTGAGCAGGTGCAGCAGCTACTGGAGCAGCCATAGCTTGCTTTTTGATAGCTTCTTCAATATTAACACCATCAAGAGCAGCTACTAAAGCCTTTATTCTAGCATCATCAACCTTGACACTAGCAGCTTCTAGCACTTTTTTTACGTTAGCTTCATTGATTTCTTGTCCAGCTTTGTGCAATAACATTGCGGCGTATATATATTCCATTTTAATGACCTCCGTTGTAACATCATTATTTCTTTTGTCTCTGAAAAGCTTTTGCTTTTCTGAGAAACAAAAGAGCTTTAGCTCTTTTCGTGTTTTTTCTTTTCAGCAAGTTCCGCTAAAGTAGGAACTGTTTCTTTTTTCCCACTCTCTCCTCTGAGAGTACCTTTTTTCTTTAATTTCTCATACAATTCATGAGCACTGGGAACATCAGATTTCTTAGGTTTAGGTTTTTCAGGTTCCTTAGCCTTTAATTCATCAACAATCTTTTCAGCAGTTGGTTTAGGCTCTTCTTTTTTAATTACCTGACCTTTCTTGAAAGTATCTTTAGTCTTCTTAATCATATCTTCAGCAGAAGGGATATCAGCTTTCTTTTCTTCTTTCTTAACAACTGGCTTAGGTTCAACCTTTGGTGCAGATTTAGGAGCCTCTACTTTCCTTTCTTCAGTCATAGTCTTAGGAGCTTTAGGCTTCTCTTCTTTCTTTTCCTCTCTTAAAGTCCCTTCTTTCATTAATTTCTTAAATAGTTCTTCTGAAGAAGGTTCTTCTTCTTCAACCTTTGGTTCAGGTTTTTTCTCTATAGGTTTTTCTTCTGGTTTTGGTTTTTCTTTTACAGGTTCTTCTTTTTTCTCTTCTACCTTTACTTCTTCCTTCTTTTCTTCCACCTTAGGAGGTTCAGGTTTTACTTGTTCTTTCTTCTCCTCTACTTTTGGTTCTGGCTTCTTTACTTCTTCCTTTTTCTCCTCTACCTTAGGTGGCTCTGGTTTAACCTCTTCCTTTTCCTCTTCCACTTTTGGTTCTGGTGGTTGAGGTTTAGGTTCTTCCTTTACAGGTTTCTCTTTTTTCTCTTCAACTTTAGGCTCTTCTTTTTTAACTTCAGGTTCAGGAGCTTTCTTCTCCACTGTCTCAACCTTAGCTTCTGCTTTCAAAGCATTAGCTTGTCCTTCTGCTTTAGCTAATAGTTCTTCAGCTACAGCATCTGCCATGAAATTAGATTCAATCGCAACTGCTTTTGAATCATTGAATGATTTTGAAATCAATATCTCAATTGTATCTGCAGTTGGGTAAGCCATATCCATAGCAAGGTTGAATGCCCATGAACTTGCTTCTGAAAGCTTATCCATGTATTCTTGTTCATCAACTGCAAGTATATCTTTAGTGAAAATAATACCTTCTTCAAAGGTTGCAACTAGGTCAAGACCTACTTCCATAGGTTCTATGCCTAATCTTGTAAGCAATCCTGCAATATTTGCTTTAATTACTTCTCCTTCCTTAACTACAATCTTGTCTTCTTTAATAGCGACCTTACCGCCTTCAACACCAGTCTTAATGCCAGCCATACCTAGTTCTCCAATAATAGGTCCAGGAGCAAATGGTGTAGGTCCAGCTTTAACCAAAATATCATTAGGTGCAGTCTGCCCAGCTTTAGCAGGTGCTTTAGATTTATTCTTCTGTAATAGTTTGTATAGCTTGAAAGGATTCTCCTTAGTGAACATCAAAGCAGGCATACCTTTAAGATAAGGGATAAGTTGTTCTACACCTTTTTTCTTATCCTTGCTCTGCTCAATAGCAATCTTTATTAGCCTTCTTTTAGTCATCTTAAGCACAATACCTTTCTCTCTAAGCATTTTTCTCATATTCTGCAGCTGTGGTGTAGGTAGGTTCTCCATATTCACAGCTCCGATTATAGGGTATTCACTGAATAAACTAGCAAAATCCTTTACAACATCCTTTTTGTATTGTGCGACTTTTGCTTCCATTTTACATCAACTTAATTGGTTTACCCATTGTTGTTTTAAGCAATATATTCCTAATATTGTTCTTCTCATTAGGTAAATGAGTTATCAATGCATTATATAATGTGATAATATTATCAATAACCTCTTCATCTTTCATTTTTTCATTCCCAACAATTGTCTGGTATAAAGGGTCTTTCTTAACCCTAACTCTGACAAGTTTTTGTAGCCTACTGACTAAAGGCTTTAAATCAGCTTTTGGAGGTACAATACATCCTGCTTTAGGATTAGGCATCTTACCCCTTACTCCTAGAACCTTACCAAAGGTTGTAGCAATCTTTGGCATGATATTAGCTTGAGCTACAAAATAATCATACTCTTTAGCTAGCTTTTTTACAGCTTTCTTATCCTTATTGTATTTAGGGAAATCATGATCATCAATAACATTATCGCAATTAGCTTTAGCACTTGGCTTAAGTTCAGGCCCAACTAAAGCGCATACCTTAATCTTCTTGCCTTTAGAATGATGCAGGTTAGTGAAGAAATCTACATGATTTTCAGTTTTCTTAAGATCAAGATTCTTGAAATTCACAATTAAATCATAACTCTGAGTAAACTTCCTTTCTTTAGAACTTTCCTTGACTTTCTTCAAAACTTCTGATATAGTATTCTTATCCATCTATCTCTACCCTCCTAACAGCCCACATAGGTATTAGTCCATTGGGATTCGACTAAGGAAATATAAGTTATTTATAAAGTTAGCGGTTTGCTGCAGGCTGCGGCAAATAAAGCCTAAAAGTTGTACCAAGTGGCTGCTTCTTCTGAAGCTGGTATATATCACCTGTTCTAGTATCATACGTAAAAGTAGGCTGGCCTCTTGTAGTAGATTCTACAGTTATATACCCACTATGCATCTCTACAATCCTTTTTACTAGTCTTAGACCTAATCCACCACGCCTTTTTTTAGTAGTATAAGAGCCAAAAATTAATTTAAGCTTATCTCCAGGTATACCTTTACCTTTATCTGTGATTGTATACTGTGGACCTTCACTAGACATTGTTAATTGAATATTCCTTGCACCAGCACCATAAGCGTTCTCAGCAAGATTAGCTATTATAACATATATTGAGTTATCAAAAATCGGTGCCTTCCCCTGTGTTTCTGTTTTTAATGGAATATTGGATATTTTTGAAAGTGATCTTTTTATACTTACATTAGGATCAAGCTCTCTTAGATATTTTGAATCACCTGTAGATAAATAAGCAATTGTAAGCACTGTATTAACAAGCCTATGGATATAGCAAAAATAAAGCTTTGAACTTTTGAAGACCCCCTTGTGATCTATTGTCTTGTATCCAGTACCATGTACATCATGCCCATAAAGAAGTACTGCATCAATATGTTCCTTCATCCTTTTGTATAAATCCCTTAGATTACCTCGTTCTAACGCCTGATTAATCTCCGAACTATGTGCAAAACAGTCAGTAAGAGCTGTTATTTCATCAACAGTAACCAAAGCAGAATCAATACTCTCTTCAATTTCAGGCTTTTTCATAGACTCAATTCTTCCTGTAGCTACTATATCATCTATATTTAAAGCCCTAGGAACTAACTCCTGTTCTATAAATAAACTAAGCCATGATTGCTCTATCATTCGCATAAAAAGTGAGTAAGAATTGTTTTAAAAAGCTTGCTGTTTAGAGCAACCCAGGAGAGCAAAGTCTCTCCGCTGGTTACTAAAAAACATTACTTCAAGCGTTATTTACTGACTCAAAAGCTTTAATTATATTAGTATAATACATCTTTGCATCTTTTGAATCGACAGTAATGCTTCCTATTGTCTTATGACCTCCACCGCTTGAATGTAGTTTTTTTAAATAATTCCCGATATTAATAGGGCAATTCTTTCTATCATGGTAAAGTACGTTCCACCCTACTCTAAGTCTAGTTTTGTTATGTCCATTATCATAAACAACAATTGACAATTTGTTTTCAGGCTCTAAAGCAAATTGTAGTTGCTTGAATGCTGGAGCAGCATAAATAGGTTCATCATGGTTGCGTAAATCAAACACTGTAACATTATCTTCTTTATAACAATGATCCATCCAATACTTTTTGACTCTTTCCAGGTTTGCTTTATACTTATCAGCCCTAGTTTTGATCTGCGGATCCTCTAACACTTGTCTAATATCATACTCTCGCAGTAAGCTTAAGATTCGCCTATTAAAGTCCATAGAAGATTCGTCTGTTGTATCTTTTTTAACTAGACATGATAAAAGTGAATAACCTTCTGGATTTAGAATATCTTCTGGACTTTCTTCAGCAAAATCAATCTTGTCAACCTCATTAAGCAATTCTTCACGGTTTGTTAACTTATAGTATTCAGCAAGAACCCTTGCACAACTTTTAGCTTCTTTTCTCCATCCAGGGGTTTTTTCAGCTCCGGCTGGAGCATTATCATCAATGTTGCTGGAATGATGGTCAAACCATATTGCAGCTCCTTTTATGTAAGGTAAATCACATACATAGAACTCTCCTTGTAACTTAACCTTATCAGTTTCATTATAATCAACAAAAACAACCTCATTAGGATCAATACCTTTATTCTCACAGATCATCATAGCAGACACTATGCCATCTAAATCATTGTGTGTAACAATTCCTGGTTTGTCTGAGGAAATTATAATCTTATCCTCGCTTCTATTTACTTCAACCATGCAGAAAAAAGGAGAAATACTTGCTTTATAAATACTCTGTTTTTTGTGCTATTTTTAAGTAGTCACTGCTTCAACAAACCAACACATTAATATGCTTTCTATTCAGACAATACAATCTTTCTTAACTCTTTGTTTAGTTCATTTAAAGTTGCGTAAGGTTTCTCTCTAGGCGCTTCATTGTCATCTTTAAGGAATTCTTCAATATAATTGTCCATCTCAACTATGTTTTGTATTATCTCTTTCTCTTTGCCTTCAGATTTTAACTTAATAATCTGATGAAGTTTATCTAGTATAGGTACAGGTACAATTTCTTTCAGTTCTTTCATAGCATCAGCAAAAATAATTGGCGGTACAGACCTTTTGTGTACTACCCATTTGGCATTTATTAATCCTCTGTATGCATAAAGATATTTTTTATATGTAACCAAATCTCCTGATTTAAGATATTTCAGGTAATTCTGCCTGCACATTGACTTATAGTGGAAGTATAATGAAATCTTATTGAAATGATTTAATACAAACTGTTTAAATACCTTATTCTGTTGTCCATAGTACACAATGTCGCTCATCAACCACTCAATGGTTGTTGGGTTTGAAGACGAAAGCATCTTTATATACTTAAAAATATCAAATCCAGTAATATCTATATAAGCTCCAGGGGCACTACATCTTTTGATATCTTTATCAAAGTAGAAGCTTATTACTTCTGTAGGTTTACCAATCTGTATGTACTCCTTTAATGGCCTTACAAATACAAACCTTACATCATAATCACTGTCTTTACTTTCCATTCTCCAGGCCCTGCTTCCATTTTCTACAGCGAATAATATCTTGATGCCTTTTTCCTTTTCCAGATTTTTACAGATCTCTTTGATTTTTTCTTTCATGTTCACGATGAGAATTAAGTTGTATTTAAATGTTTAACCTTATTCAAGGCTTCTTACTAGCAATCTTCCATAGATATTCAAAATGGCTTCTATGGGTTTCTGCAACCTCTTCATTCTGTATCATTATTGCTGTTACAGGAGTACCCCAAGAAACAATAACTGTTTTATCGCCATATACAAAAGTATTCGTAGGGTTAAACTGTTTTTCCTCTAAAAACCTATAATCTGTTGTTGAAGCTGTCTTTTTGTCAAACATGTATACTCCTTTTTTCTTGACTGTGATCACCCTCTCTTTGATCTTGTTTTTTCTTAGATCTCTAAAATACTGTTTCATGAAAATAGGCAATGCTTCATGGTACCTTGCATCATCTATACCTGTAATTAGCACTTCTTGCTTTGTCTTGATTATATCCTTAAGAAAATACTTCAGCCCTTCTTTGCCCTTAAAAACCTCAACCTTAGTATCCTCTCTAGGAAGCCTAGTCATTGCCTCTAACTCAGGCAGTATAGAAGCAACCTCTTTTTCTTGTACTTCAAGCTGCCTTTTTTTATCCTCTAAATACTGTTTAATCTTGCTTGGATGTGTAGCTTGGAAATGCTTTCTAGCTCCTTTGTACACCTGTGTAACAAGTCCCTTGTTCATTAATTGCTCTAGTTTATCATATACATGTACTCTATAGATACCTGTTTTCTGGCTTATCTCATATGCTGTGCTAGAGCCTATCTTTAGAAGCATGATATAAATCCTGATTTCATTATCAGTTAAACCTATTTTTCTTAGTATATGGGTATTCATAAGCAATAAATGTGTTTTTAACTATTTAAATCTTTCGTACCAGATTGGTACAACAAAGAAATATATACTTAGACTACTCTTAAATGGTAGTATAAACGGTGAAAACTAATATGATACAAGCGAAAAAAAGCGGATTAGAAAGAAGTGTTGAGGAAAGCTACCATAGATACAATAATGAAAAAAGGTTTTTTGATGTGGCTTTTAACTGTTCAGATATGTATAGTGACTCATATAAAAAAGCATTGATGGACAGAACTAATGGCAACGAGCCTGGATTTTAGGTGAACAAGATGGGTCTAGAAGAAGTATTATTAACTGTTTCAGATAAAAATCATGTTAAACACGCATATTATGATTATTGTAGTCAATCTGAGGAGAACAAATATAAGGATGTGAAAATAGTAGTTGAAGGATCAAATTATTCAGCAATTATGAGGAACTGTAGTCCTCCAAAATGGTATACTCCTCCAAAAGAAAAGATTGAATATAAAGTCACTGAGTTAGAGCCAGAACCTATAGGAGCAGAACCAGAGCTTAGTCTAGAAGAAATGAATCAAGAATTGCTTTTTTACGTAGCTATGTGTTTTGATTATGAGATGTATAAGTCAAACAAAACCATACGTGAAGCTGTGAATGAATTTTTGCCAAACAAAAATGCAGTTGCAACATATATGAGGTTTAGGCGTAAAGTACGTCTAAACCATTCTCCAGAAAACATGAGACAGATGAAAGATCTATATGATTCAGCAGAAGAATCTACAGAAGGAGTAAGAACCTTTCTTAAGAAACTAGCAGAGTATGCTAGGTAGAACTAACCTCTCTTCCCAAACTCACATCCACTACAAGTAGCATCCAGATCTAGCCAGTTACCTTTCCTGTAATCAGGAATACGCATCTGGACATAAACATGGCCAGGGATGAATACAAACTGGGTTTGTACACCAACTGCATCCAGCATAGAAGCTAGTAATATAGAAGCATCCTCACAATCGTAGGCTTTTGTGTTTAGAGTTTCTCTAGCTGTTTTTACATATTCTCTGCCTATAGGATCGCTTACATACTGGAAATTATCTCTGTTCTGCACAAAATAGAATATTGCTTTTGCATGACAGATCTTGTTTCCCCATTTACAACTGGATACAGCAACCTTGTCTGCAATTTGCTTAATTACAGTATCCCTACCATCCACCATAGCATACATCTCAGTGGAAGTAGCTATTCTTTTAGCAGGATCTAATACCTTAATACTGGCAGGCACAACCTCTAACCCAGGTATATTCCTAGGCTCAGGATCTAGTTTTATATAATAATAAGGCACAACCATACTGACAAGCATAAGTACAAGAAATATTCCCATGATAATCTTCATAGGCTTCATGAGTTTGTGCTCTTCTTCTATCTCTTCATGGATTTTCTGTAATTCTTCTATCTCTTTTTTCATTCCTATAATTAAAATCAACAATATTTATAAATATTCCTAATCTCACCTAAATTCTGGGGTTTTTTATGTACAACAAAACTGAAAAGGTTAAGATTGGGAATATACATATAGGTGGTGGTGAGCCTATAGCAATCCAGTCTATGACCAACACTAACACTACGAATGTAGATGCAACTATAGCCCAGATCCATAAATTGCAGGATGCAGGTTGCGATATTGTTAGGGTAGGTGTACCAGATCAAGAGAGTGTGATGGCACTTAAAGAGATAAAAGAAAACATCTCTATACCTTTAGTAGCAGATATCCACTTCAACTGGAAACTTGCAATTGAATCTGCTAAATTTGTAGATAAGTTAAGGATTAATCCAGGTACTATAGCAGACCCTGGCAAGGTTAAGAAGATTATACACGTAGCTAAAGAAAATTATATCCCTGTTAGGATAGGTGTAAACCTTGGTTCTATTGAAAAGGATCTAGAAAAAGAATTCGGTCTTTCACCAAGAGCAATGGTGGAATCTGTAATGAGGTATGTAAGGTTCTTTGAAAAACAAAATTTCTTTAATATAGTTCTCTCATTAAAAGCTTCAGATGTGCCAAGGACAGTTGCTGCATACAGGTTAGCTGCAAAACAATGTAACTATCCTTTGCATGTAGGTGTATCTGAAGCAGGCGGCGGTATGAATGGTATAATCAAGTCTTCTATAGGTATAGGTTCTTTACTGCAGCAAGGCATAGGTGATACTATAAGGGTATCTTTATCAGATGACCCTGTTGAAGAGGTTAAAGCAGGCTGGCATATACTTAAATCACTTAAATTAAGGCAACGTGGTGTAGAGATTACTTCTTGTCCTACTTGTGCACGTGCTGGTATAGATGTACCTTCAATTTCAAAAGAAATAGAAGAAGCAACCATAGAAATAAAAACACCTATTAAGGTTGCAATCATGGGTTGCAATGTTAATGGCCCTGGTGAAGCTAAGGAAGCAGATGTTGGTGTAGTTGGGGCAGCAGATAGAAAAGCTTTGTTATATGTAGCTGGGAAAAAGGTAAAAAAGATGCAGAAGGATATGTGGAACGAACAGAGTTTTTGG
>CAZJZJ010000006.1:0-39847 GCA_964550525.1 uncultured Methanosarcinales archaeon | reverse complement strand
TAGAAAAGCGCTGTTGTATGTTACTGGGAAAAAAGTAAAAAAAATCTCAGACCTTGACATTGTTCAAGTTCTACTTGATGAGATACATAAGAAAGAATGAAATCTATAGTTATATTAGGTTCTACAGGAAGCATAGGTACACAGACCTTAGATATAGTTAAGCAGAATTCTAATGGGTTTAAAGTAGTTGGCCTTAGTGTTAATAAGAATATAGAACTTCTTGAAAAACAGATAGCTGAGTTTAAGCCAGAAGCAGTTTGTGTAGCAGATGAAGAAAAAGCAGCTCAGCTTAAGGTTGATATTCCTGTCTACAAAGGTAAGGAAGGTTTGCTAAAATTAGCTAAACTTGAATCAGCAGATACAGTTGTAAATTCTTTAGTTGGAGCGTCTGGAATAATGCCTACTTTAGAAGCTATAAAATCAGGTAAGAATATTGCATTGGCAAACAAAGAAACTCTAGTTGCAGCTGGAGATATAGTCATGGAAGAAGTAAGAAAGAATAATGTTACTTTAATGCCTATAGATTCAGAGCACTCTGCTTTGTTCCAATGCTTTAACGGAGAAGACATGGATACTGTGAATAAGATTATCATAACCTGTTCAGGTGGAGCATTCAAACACAAAACCCCTGAAGAGCTTAAGAATGTAACAGCAGAAGATGCTTTAAAACATCCAACCTGGAACATGGGTGCAAAGATTACTATAGACTGCGCTACTTTGATGAATAAAGGTTTTGAAGTCATAGAAGCGCACCAACTCTATGCTCTTCCTTATGAAAAAATAGATGTAGTTTTACACCCACAATCTATAATACATTCCTTAGTAGAATACAAAGACCATTCTGTAATGGCTCAATTAGGCTGGCCAGATATGAAGATCCCAATCCAGTATGCATTGACTTATCCGAAACGGCTGCCAAACACACTTAAGCCTCTGGATTTAATTGAAGTCAACCAACTTACGTTCAAGAAACCTAACTATGATTTATTCCCTTGCCTTAAACTAGCTTATGAAGCAGGCAAGATTGGAGGAACATTACCAGCTGTAATGAACGCAGCTAACGAAATTGCTGTAGCAAGTTTCCTAGCAAACAAAATCGCATTCCTTCAAATCCCAGAAATCATAAAGAAAGTAATGGATGCGCATGAAACAATTGCAAAACCCACAATTGAACAGATAATGCAGGCAGATGAATGGGCTAGGAAGCAAGCTGAGAAGTTGATTGGAAAGATTTAAAAAATAACTCAGATTCTTTTTTTAGTATGGGGACGGTAAATAAGTCAAATGGAGAGCAGTTATTAGAATCACTAGTTAGAGAATTCAAGTTAGATGATACAGAGTCGCGACAAAAAGCAATAACTTATTTGATGCAACATAAGAGCATCTCAAATACAGAAATAGGTGTTATTAAAAAATTCACCAGAATTCTTACAGATATTATTGAAAATTACTTTGAAATGATCACTTCTCCTATTTTTGATAGAATCATTGAATATCATCATCAAGGTATAGATAAAGTTCATTTAGTCATGGAGGATCCCCCTAAGTATGGGGTTAAGCATGAAGCAGGCATACGTAATTTATCTGTTATTGAATTTCGTCTATATACGCACTTAGGGGATTGTTATAAGAAAAGAATAGAACTTGCTGAAAAAGAAGAAGAGGATAATAAGAAACTAATTGCTCTATGTGATAAAGCATATGAAATCAGTATGATTGCTGGTGACCTGTCTATTATACTTGCCCCTATTTCTTCATCGAATTCATACCATGATGCTGGTAATGCAGCTAAAAAAAGGTTGGAGTTAGCTAAAAAAGAGAATGAACCTATAGAGTTTCAAATTGAATTGGCAGAAAATATGTATCATGCTTTTGAGAGTGCAGCAATTGTTATAGAAGAATCTGATAAAGTTAGTTCAGGCCATAATTATAGTTTTGCAGCAGACGGAGCTGAAGCAAGGTATCTTCTTTCAAAAGAGAAAATAGGAGGAGAAACAAGAAAAAATCTTGTTTTATGGGCAAAAAGAGCCTATGATTATAGGCTTAAACATATTGAGATGGTACCTCAGACAGAAAAAATCTTTAATGTTAATATCTATTATTTTTTAGGAAGTTCTGCTCAGGATTTGCTTGATTGCACAAAGGACACAGAATATGCTAAAACAGCTATAACTTGGTATAATAAGTTCCTTAATGAAGACTCTATTAAACCGTATATTGCTTCAAAAAAAGTTAGAAGGGGGAAAAGAGGGACTCATACTCTTTTTTACGGTACACATCCTAAAAAAGCTATCTCAACTATGATTGAAAATTCTAAGATAAGGTGTAGACTCTTAAGAATAGCGTTGAAGAAAATTGGGTAACTTCTTACTCAAACTTTAAAAACAACAAAATATTCCCTTTCTAATATGAACAAAACCATAATCGCAGCAGGTGGCTCAGGCATCCGTATGAACGCAGGCAAGAATAAAATCTTTCTTAAGCTAGCTGGCAAGCCAATAATACTTTGGACAATTGAAAAGTTTGAATCACATCCAGAGATAGATGAGATTATTTTAGTAACAAGGAATGAAGATATAGAAGAATTAAAACAATTAACCTCTAGTCTCAATAAAGTCTCAACCGTAGTCCCAGGTGGGAATAAGAGACAGGACTCTGTTTACAATGGCTTAAAGGCAATAGATGCAGCAGATGAAGATATTATCCTAATCCATAATGCAGCCAATCCGTTGGTAGATGAAAAAACCATAACAGCTTGCATAGAAGCAGCCAAACAAACAGGTGCAAGTGTAGCTGCTTTCAAAGCAAAGGATACAATAAGAAAAGTGAGTGAAGGTTTTTCTGATGAACTTTTAGATAGAACAAGGCTTTGGCAGATGCAGACTCCGCAGTGTATTAAATACAGTATTGCAATGCGTGCTTTTAAGTTAGCTGAATCAGATAATTTCTATGGCACAGATGATGTTGGTTTAGTAGAACGTATAGAAGAGAAAGTCAAGATAGTAGAATGCCCTTATACTAATTTTAAGATAACTACTAACCAAGACCTTGTTATGGCTGAATCTCTGCTCAACCCAAAAACCTCAAAAACAGGTATAGGTCAGGATAGCCATAGGTTTACAGATAAAGAAAAACCACTTGTACTTGCAGGAATAACTATCCCAAACCATAAAGGCCTTGAAGCTAACTCAGATGGTGATGTAATCCTGCATGCCTTATTCAATGCTATAAGCTCTGCAATGGGTAATAAATCAATAAGCAATTACTGCGATAAACTCTGCTTAGAAAAAGGTATAACTGACAGCAAAGAATACATCAAACTAGCACTAGACATGATCAAAGCATACAAACTAAACAATGTCTCTATCTCCATAGAATGCAGTACTCCAAAGATCGAACCTTTAGTAGATAAAATGAAACAATCCCTATCACAGCTTCTCAACATAACTCAAGAAAACATAGGAATAACAGCAACTTCTGGGGAAGGCCTTACTGATTTTGGTAAAGGCCTGGGTATACAGGCAACTGTAGCTGTTTCTCTAATTCCGTAATATTTTTAAATAAACAAATACTCGTTTTTCTAATAGGAATGCGGGGGATGGAATGAGACGCAATAATATCTATATATGTGCAGCAAGTATACCAAAGATAAAGAAACACCAAGAGATTAGCATGCGTGATATGGGTGTTCGAATAAACAAAGAGCTTCTAAATGATGGTGGCTATCATCCTCAAGATATTTCTACTTTTGTTTTTGGTAATATGGGTATTGGCGGCAAGGTTGTAGGTGATGGTGGAGAAGTAGGGGTTGATATTGCAAGGCATAGTGGAATTGATGCCCACATTATCCCACGTACAGGTTCTTCAAATATAGGTGCAACTGCATTTACTAGTTTAGAAGAGTTATTGTACACTCCAACGCCAAAACACACTATACTTCAGTTTGGAGAATACATGTATCCAGAAGAATCTCAAATTCTTGAGGAAATGACTAGGGATCTAGATGAACCTCAAACACCAGAGCAGATTAGAGAAAGAGGAGAATATATTATGGAAAATATGAAGGGTTGGTTGAAGAAAGTAGGTAGAGAACAGACCAACCACAACATCCAAAGGATTGCTAGTGTGATTGATCCTAATGAAAGAGAATTTTATGGGTTAACTATGGTTGCGCTTGGAGACTTAGTTATGAGAAGGATAGCATATGAAGCAGGTCTAACTAAGAAGCATTTTAGAGAAATCATTTTGCCAGCATTAGCACTTAAGAAACAAAGAAATGCACAGTTTGTTCCAGCTGCCCAATTCTATGGGAAAAAACTTTCTTTAGATGGTTATCAAAACCCAAAATCTATTTCTGGTAGAATGATTACACCTTTGTTTAATCTATCAGATGTAGTTCCTCAGTCAAGTGGAGAATATGGAGTACTGGTCTCAACTGAACTGCCACGCAGACCAAAGAATGGTAGGATAGTGAGAGTTACTGGTTGGGGTCAAGGGGGAGACTTTAGAGCTGTAGGAGATAGGGAAGGTTCTATTACATTTCCGAGATCTATCTATCAGGCAATGTGGGACTTGTGTAAAAAAAATGGTTTATCTATAAACGATTTAAGGAACACAGATGCAAAGTTTATCCATGACGCTTTCCCTTCAATTGAATGGGCGTTCTTAGCAATGATGGGTTATGAGCCTGCCGAGATAGTCAATATATTAGCCAGTGGAGAAAGTAATCCTTTGGGAGGATTAAGTTGGCAAGGTCATGCATTGGGTGGTTCAGGCCTACTCCAGGTTGCACTAGCTTATTCCTTAATGACTCATAATGATAAGTATATCAAATCACCAGAACTTCTTTCAAAGGAATATAAGTCTCTTCTAACAACAAGTGTTGGTGCAATCCTTACTAACATCATGATGATCTATCTTGAGAGTGTTAGAAAAGGAGAAAGGTTTACTAGTTATGAATCTAGACATTTTAATGAAGAAGCATTTAAGTCATTCATCGGTGATTATAATGAAAAAGCAGCAGAGTATATGAAAAAATACAGGAGATTCTTAAGGCAAGATCAAGGTCGTGTTATATCATATACAAAAACAAAGAAGGGTTGGGTTAATCTAATACAGATGAATGATAAAAAGATTTTTGCATTGTCAGATGATGAGCTTGAGTTAGATGCAAAAGTAGTAGTTGACTACAATCCTAAAAAACAAAATAAAATTAAGAAAGTAATTGGTAGGGGTTGGATAGATAATCTTTTCTTATACAAAATCCCTAAACCAAGTGAAGAATTAACTAGGGCATTGAACTTCTGGCAGAACAAATTGTATACCAAACAAATCTATGGGCCACCCAGAAAACCAGCATAAATCTCCGCATAACCGAAATATTTAAATACTTGCTTCTCCATTATACTTATATCGACGGTAGAAGAGTGTGAGAGATATTGCCATCACATAGTGCCTAACTAGTTCTTTCTATAATTTCAATTAGTTGTGCAAAAACTACATACAACAAGGGTGGGACATGCAACTAGTTGTGCATATCAATGGGGAGGAAAAAAGTGTTTAGCGAAGCTAAACGCTTTAGCAAATTTAATAAACTCAACAAACTTCCCTAACATTACAATGCTAGAAATGGGGGCGCACGCCAAGATTAATCTTAGTTTGGATGTTGTAAAAAGATTGCAAAATAGTTATCATGAGATACGTTCTGTTAAGCAGCAGATTAGTTTATGTGATAAAATTACAATTGAAGAAGCGCCTGAAACAAAAATAGAATCAAACGCAGACATACCTTTGAATGAAAACAATATTGTGTTCAAAGCAGTAAACCTAATTAAAAATAAATTTAACATTAACAAAAATGTAAGAATAAAAATACAAAAAAACATTCCAATTGCAGCTGGTTTAGCAGGTGGTTCAACAGATGCAGCTGCAACATTAAAACTTCTTAACCAACTTTGGAACCTAAACCAAACCCAAGATCAACTTTTAGAATTAGCAAAACAACTTGGTATGGATGTACCTTTCTGCCTAATAGGAAAAACAGCTTTAGCTACAGGTAGAGGTGAGTTTGTAAAATCATTACCACCATCACCAAAGATGTACTTAGTACTAGTAAACCCAGGAATAAAAATCTCAACAATGGAAGCATATGCAAACCTCGACGAGAAAGACATGGGTAAATCTAATTCAACAACTTTGATGCAAGATGCAATAAACAACCAAGACATAACCAAAATAGCAAAAGCATTACATAATGATTTTGAAAAAACCATCCTAGCCAAACACTTAGAGATACAAAACATAAAAACTAAAATGAAAAACCTTGGAGCACTGAACGCATTAATGTCTGGCTCTGGTTCAACAGTATTCTGCATCACTGAAACAAAACAAGAAGCAGAACAGATCTACAACCAACTAAAACAAGAATACAAAAACACTTTCCTATGTGAAACAATATGAGAATTACTATAGCTAAACATTCAGGGTATTGTTATGGTGTTAAGCGTGCCTTAGACATACTTCCAACCCTAGCAGGCAAAACAGCAATCTTCGGTCACCTAATCCATAACAAACAAGTAATGGAAAAAATAAAAAGCAACGGAATAGATTCAATTGACAAATTAAGTAAACTAAAGAACTATGATAATATTGTAATAACAGCTCATGGTATATCAGACAAAAAACTAAATCAAATAAGGAAGCATGCAAAAAGTGTGATTAATGTAACATGCCCTTTTGTGATTAAGGTACACAACATAACAAAGGATCTTGAAAAAAGAAAATTTAAAGTAATCATAATTGGTGACAAGGATCATGTTGAGGTTAAGGGTATAGCAGGTAACTTAAGGAAACCAATAATAGTTAACAATGAACAAGACATAAAAAAAATAAAAAAAATAAAACAGTGCGGTGTAGTTTCCCAGACAACCCAAAACAAACAAAAGTTCAATTTTCTCGTCGATAAACTAAGAACTAAATCCGATAACTTAGAGATCCATAACACTATCTGCAGTGCAACAGAGGAACGCCAGAACTCAGCTTTGGAGTTAGCAAAAAAAGTAGATCTGATGTTAGTAGTGGGTGGCTATCATAGCGCAAATACTAAGAGGCTCAAAGAGCTTTGCAGTAGAATTACAGAAACTCAGCATATTGAAACAGCAGCAGATCTCCAACAAGAATGGCTAAAAAACAAAAACCATGTAGGCATTATAGGTGGCGCATCTACACCTGATTGGATAATGAGAGAAATAATAAACAAGCTACCTACCGAACCTTCTTTCTCGATTAGCAAACTTATCAAGAATCTCAATAAGGTTTTCCTTGGTAAACTCTGGCCATAATTCCTTGACAAAAAACCATTCTGAATATGTGCTTTGATATGTTAAAAAGTTGCTAGTACGAAATTCACCGCCAGGCCTAATCACAATCTCTGGGTCATTCTTCAAATACAAAAACTGTTCAAAACTTTTTTCATCAATATCATCAAGATTTAATTCACCAGCCCCAACAAGCGAAACAACCTTCTTAACACCGTCGATAATCTCTGAACGGCCGCCATAACCAAGTGCGAAGTTTACAGTATACTGGTCGTAGTCTTTTGTTTTCTCCATAATCTCTTTGAACATCTCCTGGATATCTTTAGGGAACAAACTCAGCCGGCCAATCACATTTACCCGCAATTTATTTTCATGGATATCTTTCCTGTCTTTAAGTTTAGGGAACTCTTTTCTAAAAAGATTCATCAAGTAATCAACTTCTTTTTTATCCCGATTAAAGTTCTCAGTAGAAAAACAATAAAGTGTCAACTCACGTACACCTAGCTCTTTGCACCACTTCATAAGGTCAGCTATTTTCCTAGCGCCTCTGCGATGCCCTTCTAAAGTAGGCAGTCCTTTCTTCTTTGCATACCTACGATTACCGTCGAGAATAATTGCAACATGCCTTGGTATATTTTTTTCTGACATCAAACCGCCCCATAAATTTTATTCGTTCACAAAGTGTTTTTTTGTGAACCTCAAAAAAATTTTAATTTTTTTCATGTTTTTTCTCAACAACTTTTCCTTTTTCTTCAGAAAATATCTGTGCACTAAAAGAGTAAATCTTACAATTATCATCCTTCCATGCAGAAGGAGGAAGACCAGCTTTCTGGCAAGTATAATTCAAAAACTCTTCAACATTCCATTTCCATTCAGGTGCAACCTGTGGCAACAACAGCCCTTTAAGACCACCCATCTCTGCGATTAAACCATCTCTGCCTATCTTGATTGTTTCCAAATACTCGTCGCTGTTTTTAACTTCAATAAGTTTAGGCAGAGTTAAAACAGATACCTCAACATTAATCTTTTGATACTCTTCTTTTGATAATGGTGTGAATCTAGGGTCACCGAATGCAGCAGATTCTGCAGCCCTAACAATGGCTTCCCATAAAGGAAATACAGGTTCAGAAAAACCAATACACCCTCTTAGTTCTCCACCGATTGTAAGGGTAACAAAGCACCCTCTTTCATATTTGAATTCTTGTTTAATACTTTCATTAACAGAAAACTCTTTCTCAGAAAACCGTGACTCAATCGATTGTCTTGCAAGCTTAATTAGTTTATTACCTTGCTCTAAGGTTAACATTTTTTATTTAACCTTTAATTTCTTTTGAATAATCTTTTTTGAATTTGTCGACGAGCTTACCTAATTTTTTAGCTGCAGCTTCAAGCACAGATTTAGGTGATTTGCCGTCAGTTTCTACAATTAGAACAGGATTAGATACCAAAGGATGTTTGATATTGTAGGTTGCTACCTTAACATGCGAATCATTCAGCAGTTCATTTTTTAGCGCATTACAAAAAGTATGATCCTCTCCTTCTACCTCTAGTAAGAGTTTGTTTTTTCCTTCTTCAACAATATTGAGTTCCATGAGTATCCCCTCGGTGTTTTGATTAGATACAGGAGAAATTACTCCTTTAAATAGCTTTGGGTTTGATCAAATTCAAGATACAATCAGACGCAAAATAAGCCGTTTTCAGCCCATCTTTTTTAGACGGCAGCAGTCAACATTTATCCTCTTGATCTTGGCCTTATGGTGCCTTAATGTTTGTTTTAGTGGAAAGGCAAAATTGAAGCAATGAGTTACCTCAAAACCATTGTCAGCTGCAAACGCTTCGACGAATTTCCTCGTCGATGTTTTGTGGAAAGAATAAATAACAGGCGCAACTTCAACAGCTTTCTCGAGGAAAACCTTGTCAGCATGTTTTTGTTTAGTGCCGAAAGGAGGGTTTTGGATGACTACGTCAATCTTCTCTTCTGCAGTAAAATTTTTGATTTTCTCGACGAGGAAAACCGCTTTTTCTTTTAACTTTATATCAAATTCTTTTTCTAAAAAAAACAAGTTTTCTATTGTTTTTTCAACCAATTCCTCGTCGAGGTCAACAAAATAAACCTTTTTTGCACCGACGAGAAAGGCACCTAAACCAAGGGTTCCTGTCCCGCACCCGAGGTCAACAACCACTTTCCCAACTGTATCTCCGACGAGAAAAGCCTGCCAGAGCACTTCTGCAGCTATTTCTGAGTCAGTAGAATACTGCTCAAGTCTCACTTTTGTATTTTCTATAGTCGACAGCTTGGATATGGCTATAGCTAACTCAGATTTTGAACCCACCAACGCCTTGTTTAGTCCCATGATAGTCTCACTTTCATGCTTAAATTCTCAGTCCTATATTAAACTTGTGTTTTCCTCGTCGATAAACTCATTTAGTCCAAAAACCATAGTCCCAGATAGTCCCAACATAGTCCCAGGATAGTCCCAGGCTGGGACTATAATGCGTGTTATCCTCACTTTTGGGCAACTATTCGTCTATAATGCCTTACACCGGAGACTCACTCTTTCTATACTTTTGCCTGTTACCCGTGTGTGCCTCTGAAAGACCCTCACTTCTTGAGCATATCTCCATATTTACCTATATCTCACCTATTGCAGCTTTTCGCCTCCTCTAAAACCCCGCAAAAAACACTCACTTTTACCTGGTTTTTAGTGTATTTCCCCTTAATACCTCTCACCACTATAACTAGCTCTAACCAAATATGCTCTTTATGGGTCCTAAAACCCTCTAAAAAACACTCACTTTTGGCTCTTTTTTAAGGGATTATGCCTTAATGCTGTTGCACATGTACCTCACTTCTAGGCTGTCTTATGGTTTTTTGGTTGTTTTTTTGTCCTCTTTTATCGACGGTAGATCTTATTTCCTAAGGGCTCTCTTTTTTAGCTCTTAATTTAGCTGTTTTCTTGTTTTTCATAGTCCCAGATAGTCCCAAAACAGTCCTATTATAGTCCCAGGACAGTCCCAAGATAGTCCCAAATTTTAAGGCTTTGTCGACCAGGCATAGTCCCAGGATAGTCCCAACTTAGTCCCAGGATAGTCCCAAAAAAGGAAAAATATTTATACTTGGGACTATTATTCTTGGTTAAAATGTGGTTTTTAAAGAAAAGAGATGATTCAGATGAAAGGATTTCTGCGTTGTATCATCACGTTGTGAACTCTTTCAGTTCAGCCAGGCAGGATATGCAGAAGATGATGCAGTGGATGCAGTGGCTGTATCAGAGGGACCTTGAGAGGGAGTACCAGGTCAAGCAGATCCAGATGGAGCTTTCTTATCTGCCTAAAAAGCAGATTAGGCAGCTTATCGACGAGCACTACTCAATGAAGGACTTTCAAAAACGGTTGGATGAGCTGAATTCTAGGCTTGTTGAGCTTGAAAAAAGTGAGCATACAAGGCCTGAAAAGATCCATTCAATGAAGGAGAAAATCAGGGTGCTGGAAGATAAGAGGCTCGACGTGAAATCCAGGGTCAGAGAGAAATTATTGAAGCAAATAACCCGTAATTCAAAGGACTACATTAAGAGGCTGATTCTTTCTTTGATCCAGAAGTATGAGAGGATCTCTGCGATGCAGCTTAAGGAGATAATCATGCATGAGCAGGGGCTGTGTTCAAAGAGCTCTTTCTACAGGATTTTGCAAGAGATAGAGCAAAGTGAGCAGGTAGTCATGCTTAGAGAAGGCAAGGAAAAATCCTATTTCTTCAAAAAGCTCGTCGTGAAGTAGTGTCTAAATCAAAACATTTTTATACCACTTATCACAGAAAAGGGTTGGGGTGGTAGTTGTGGTAAAGTTATCTTTTAGGCAAAAGGTTCTTGTTTTAATTTCCAATTTATCAAAGGGCATTAAAAAATCTCTTTCTCAGCTTAGGGGTGAGCTGGATGACCATTTAGAGACTATTAACGGGAATACTGGGGAGATCCAGGAAGTCCAGCAGAGCCTTAATGAGGTAGACGCTAAAATAGAAAAACTTAATCAGCGTTTCGACGAAATGCAGGTTTTTTTGAGCAAGATTTTCCCAGAACAGGCCATCTTCAAGCCAGGCTACGAATTAAAGCCTTTAAGCCTTAAAGAGAAGCAGCTTTTCTTGATCATGTACACAACCCAGGATGATGTTCTTTTGACCTACAGAGAGCTTGCATCTACGCTTAACACAGCCGAGGGTATTGTAAGGCAGTATGTGCAGCGTCTAAGCAACAAAGGTATCCCTGTTATCAGAAGGCATATCCAGGGCAAGGCTTACATCAAGCTTGATCCTTTGTTCAAAGAGCTACAGGCTAAACGTGACATAGTCGGTATACCTGTGCCTAAGAAGGATGAAGTCCTGATTAAATATTTTAATCATTGATTAGAAGTTTTTTATTCTACTTTTTTTAATTGTTTATATGTGTGTTTAAGACCTACAGGAAGATTTTTCAGGGTTGCTTCAAGTAATTCTGGGTATTCAACAGTACTTCCACTTTCTCCATTAGTACCCATTTTGCCTGCATAAACTAATAGCTTTTCACCTTTTTCTCCTCTAATAGGCTTGAAGAATCTGTCAGTGGTTTCTAATAGGTTTAGATAACCCATTCCTTGATCTGGATTAACCCTCATTATGAGGTTATCAGAACGCATTCCTTCACGTGCATGCACGAGTATGACTACTCCGTTTAGGTCAGATTTTTTGTACAATGAAGCTAAAAATGCAGCGTCTCTTTCATTATAACATTTATTTGAAAGATCGACTTCTTTGTGTGATAAATCCTCAAGTGTTTCATGGTCAATATGGTGGTCAATCTTTTTCATGACCCTTTGTGAACTTGAGACAACCTCGTCGACATACTGCCTAAGATTCTTAGAAACATAAGCATTTACATTATCTCCATCAGCTTCTATGATATGCGAAATGTCACCTAGTGAGAATGTAGATTTATATCTTGATTTAACAGGACTTTGTTCGTTGACAGATGCAACAGAATAATCTGATTTTTGAGTTCCAAGATTAAACAAATCTGCTAGAGGAATATATCCTGTTCCTGCTGTCCTTTTCCTGAACTCTTTCAATTCTTCACTTTCAGGTTTTTTATCTTCTCGTACTCTCATATTTCCATCACATACTCTCGTCTTTTCTTTTTTGTCAATCAAACACCTCAAGAAACTGCCCCTGAATCAAAAACAATATCGAGGGCAAGTCACTCTTTTCGGCTTTGGAGTTGATAGGTTGTATTTAAGGCTTTTGGTTCTGTTGTCCATGAAAATCACGGGAAAAGCTTAGTAGAAGTTAAAAAGAGTCTCTATGTTTTTTCCTCCATGTCAACCTTAGACAGTTTTCAGAAGAGCGAAGAACTTGATGAAACAAGAGAGATCTCTGCACTAGAGAAAGTTCTGTTGGAATCCACGATGGAAGAACCGACTTCTCCTGAGGAAAGGGTTTATGTTAACAGGAAACTCCCAATGTCTTTTATCAAGGCTATTGGGTTTGATCTTGACCTTTGCCTTGTAAGCTATACTGACGAGCAGAATAGGTTTGTTTTCGATGATGCAAAGAGGCGGTATCTCGACGTTATCGATCAAAGGATTGCTGGTATATCTGATGATAAGGGAAAAAGAAAGGTTAACAGGTTAAAAGGAAAACTCAATAAGCTTACCTACGACCCAAGTGTCATGATAAGAAGCTTGGTTGTTGATACAGAGAATGGTAATATCCTTAAGCTTAACAAATTCAAGGAGGTTGTTGTTGCTTATCATGGCAAAAAAAGGCTGGGATGGGATGATCTAGAAAAACTATATCTGCACGATAAGATCAATATTGAACGAGGCGGTAGATTTAGGGCATGCGATACTCATTTTGAACTTGTGAATCTGCAGATGTACAGTTTTATGGTCGAGATGGTGGATAAGCTAGGTTTGTCTGAAGGAAAAAATTCTATGCCTGAATTCTCATATTCAAATATCTTTGACAACATCAAATACGTTGTTGACCAGTCCCACGATGTAACAGCAAACATGAAACAGCAGGTTATGAAGAACCCAGGCGAGTTTGTAGTAGATGAACCTGGTTTAGCTGAAACACTTAAGATGTGGAAAGATGCAGGCAAGAAACTCTTTGTTGTTACAGCTTCAGATAAGACTTACACAGAGTTTATGCTTAGTTATCTTTTTGACGGTAAACTTGAAGGTTATGATACCTGGCGGGATTATTTTGATGTCGTAGTGCCAAGTGCAAAAAAGCCAAGATATTTCACTTCAGATAAATACCAAGAAGAGGTTTTGGATGAGTTGGATGTAGATGGGAAAGAGGTGCTGTACTTCGGAGACCACACTTACGGGGATGTTGTTGGTCCGCAGAAAAAGATGTCCAGGCATAGGACAGGGATGGTCTGTGCAGACCTGGAAAAAGAGATTGTTAAGTCCTGTTCAAATGAGGTTGGGTGCATCACTGGGAACATTATCGCAACAGTTGAAGAGCGTGAAAAATACTATCATCAGCGCCACGAGATTATCCAGACATATAAAACCCTTAATGGCAATGGCAAAAGCCGTGAATGGTTGGAGAAAAATGTAAGGGAATTGGATAAGAAAATCTCTATTTGCACTGAAAGACTTTCAGAACTGCGTAAAGGCTATGAAACCTTCTTCAATCCGCAATGGGGTTCATTGTTCCACATTGGGTATGGGGATCTGACTAGGTTTTCTTATCATGTTGTTCAGTTCGCTTGTGTGTACACAACCAAGATAAGTAATTTCTTGAACTATCGTCCTGACAAGTGTTTTAGGCAGCATGAGATTATGCCGCATGAGATTGGAAATGGTATAACAAAAGGTATAACAAAAGACAACAGTAATGCAAATTAGTTTTTTTCACACCCCTTGTTTTTCAGAAAAATTCTTGATTAAGGTATAATCCCTTTTAGAACAGAAAACCCCCCAAACAATGCCTTCTTTGTAACATTTCTCATCAAGAACCATGGTTCCCTACTTGGGCTATCTAAAACCTTTATTCGGCATAATGCCTTACAGGGGTATGATGATCCCGACTCTTCTGGCAAAGTCCAAGAAACCAAGAGTTTGTTGCTGAAACTGTTTTCAGCAATAATCCCGACAATGCTGGTTAACAAAAAATAAGCCATTTTTAGCCATATAAAAACAAAAATTTGGCTAGTGCTAAGTACTCTTCAAGAAAAATAATGCCTGAAATCAGCTAATTTTGCGTAATTTAACATGTTGAAAACAACAGCAGTGGTTGATGGTTGAGATATGGCGGTGAAACTACTCCTCACCAGCCTCATTCTCAGGCTCATCAGAGCTAGTTTCTTGTTCTTCTGGCTCAATGTTTTCAGGCGCATTTATCTTCCGTAGTTTGTCTTTTTTGAGCTCATTTTGCAGCATTTTGATGTAGCGTTCTGTACCATCTAGGTTCATGCTTATCATTGATCTTGCTTTTGAGAATGCGTTTTCGATATTTGAGCCATTCAAATGATAGCCTACAACAAGCACACCTTCCTTCATAAAACTTAGTTTTTTTATCAGCTGAAGCTCTAACCATCTTTTAAGATAATCATACATTGTCTGCCTTGTTATACCGACGGAATTAGCCATCTCTTCAACAGTCATTATGCCCATCTGAGGATCCTTTTCCCTAGAAGCAAACTTGCTCCTTTCATACAGCTCAACAAGCACCATGTGCATGTTCTTATTTGAGCCGCTTTTTCGAGGCACTAAACCCATCCTTTCTAAGACAACGTTAGCCAGTTCAGTAGAGCTGGGATTAGTGCTAGATTCAATATCTGTAAGAACGTATTTTGTTTTTTTCATAGTAAACACCTCTGCCTTTTTCTGTTTTCACAGATTTATAAACTTTTTGGTTTAATGCCTTAATTAACCCATTTTACTGTAATCCTGGGCTCACTTTTCGGTGATTTTTGGTTGTTGTTAATACATACATTGTAGGAATGAACGCACTTGTGGAATCTTGTTATTTGCTGTTTTGGTGTTTTGAAAAACAGCTTTAAACCTCTTGTTTTGGTACATACATTGTAGGAATAAATGTAATGGAAACCATCATGTTTTGTATGCCTGTTTTGTGTGATATTCCATTGGTTTCTTTGTTTGTTTTAGTGTTTATTGTCTTTGTTTGTATAATGTGGTTTTATGGTTACAGGCTTTAAAATAACTGTTTTTACTGGTTTCAGTGTTCCTGGTTGTTGGTCTTATTTGTTGGTTCTGGTTGTTTTAGGCTATTAATGGTTTGTTTTGTTTTTGTTTATTGCAATAGCTATATTTAAAAAGGCCTGTTTTGATATGTTCTTTAAAAAACAATCTTTATAAACTACTTTCTTTTGTATATATGTTATATGATCTATATTTTTCTTTCTTTACCATATTGAAAATAAAAAAGTATTAATGAAACCATCTTTGGCATGAAAAATTATCTAAAAGTGAGAGTTAAATATAGGGCAATGGATAGAGAGATAGTGCTCTAATCTATATCTGTACGTGGATCTAGGCTGAAAGGCTGTTTATTGATCTTTTCGAAGATTCTAACGAATAAAGCAGGTTCAAGCTTAATGCCTGCTCCCAAGAATATCTTAGCCATCTGTAATCCCATGGCTTGTTCAATGCCTTCTCCTCTGAAAGTGAGGGTTTCTCTAATGGTTTCCGTGCATAAGAACCCTTCATTTAGACCAAGCACGCATCTTCTTTTGTTTTTTGTGAGTTTTTTATCGTCGATATTTGCCTTTATTTTACCTTTATACCAAGTCCTTCCTTTTAGCTTAAAACCATGCTTGAATAATTCATATTGAAACAGATCTTTAACTATCTCCCTATATGTTTTCTCGTTGATATACTTATCTATATCCTGCTTATTTACAAAGTCTTCAAACCTTGCTGAATAGATTGGTTTGAAAGAAAAAACCCTTCCTAAATATTTAGTTACCTTCTGCCTTGACGCCTTTTTTCTTTTCCGCCAAATGTTCTTAACCTTGTACGCGTACTGCTGCCCTTTTATTTTTTTCAGTCGTATAAACATACGGCAAAGTTAGGCACCATGAGTTTATATGTTTTTCGGTTGACTCTCTCGACGAGAAAAATGGAAATGGAAAAAATTTTAAAAAATTCAATCAACCAACATAACTCATCTTTTTCTTAAGCTGTTCTTCTGTGACCTTGTGGCTTTTTGATAATAGGCCTTTAAGTTTTTCTTCGAACTGTTCTGCTTGCTTAAGTAAAGGCTTGTAATCTATCTTTAGCCCAAGGTATTTATCGAGCACCTCTACTACTTTTGCAGCAGCTTTGCTGTCAGGCAGTTTAGAATGCGTGTCTGCGAATATACAGCTAATCTTTTGTTTCTTAGCTCTTAGAATTATCGCGCCTGTAACTCCGACAATTATGCCTTCTTTTAATTCTTTGGTTACTTTTTCCCATCTCTTTTTGTTTGTCTTATCGTTTGAAAAGAAAAACGATTTAGGCTCTTCATTCATTGTTGGAGAAGCTACACCTTCTAGACTTATCATCTCTTTTGCATTTAACTGTTTAGCAATATCTAAAACAATATCAGCTATTTTCCATTCCATGTTCTCAACAGCTGTAATCCCATGGATAATCATCAGATTGTATTTCTTGTTATAGAACAACCCAAGCGGCTCTACTACTTTTCCTTCATGTATAGCTGCAATCGGCTGCATCTCTTCCATCCATACCTGGCCAATAGGCTCGAAATCAAGATGATCCATCAAGAATTCTGTTGCAATTGTTCCGACAAGGCCAAAGCCAGGAAAACCTTCAATAATAGTAGGATTCTTAGGTCTCTTAGTAAGCTTAAGTTCCATCCAATTTCACCTCTTTTTGTTAATCTTAGGAAGCATTAATATAAAAAACTTATGTTTCAAGCAGTTTTCTTCTTCTTACCTGAAGGAGCCACGTAATTCATAATCATCTGCTGTCTTTGTTGTATGTTATGCAGGTGTTTTTGCAAGTCAACAACCTTTGTATCCCCTTTAACCTTCTCTGTATGCTTAACATCTATATTGCCTGCGTGCTTAGCTTTCTCAGGATTAATCTTTCCAACCTCAACTTCACCCCTTGGCTTGATCTCTATCCACAATCTTCTTTCTTGCTTAACAACATTTTCAAGTATCTCGTTGAAATGCCTTTGTACACGCTCTAGATGTTTCTTGGCTTTTTCAAGCCCTTTAATATTCAGTTTACCTCTTATGTTTCTTAGTTTATTATGCATCCTGTCAAGCAGTATCTTGCCTAGGTTAGATATCTGTTCAAGGTCAGATATCTCCATCCTGTAATCATGTGCTAGGTCTTTAAAGTATTTATGCGCTTTTTGTTTTGATTTTGCGCTTTTTAACTTGCGTTTCTTAAGCCTAACATCTTTAGTGACAGCGCCAATCTCAATCGCATTCCTTTTGATGATCAGCATGATCCTTGGGCTGCTTCTTGGGCTTATCTCTGACAGCACAATATGGTTGATTGCACCTCTATAATCTCTTTTTGCTTCAAGATATGCTTTGTTCTGTTTACTCTTTATATGTTTCTCTAACTCTACTAACTCATTCTTTAACATAACCTCTTCAGCAGCACTGATAGTTCCATGTTTCTTTAGTTTTGTGACTAGTTTGAAAATGTGTTCAATATCATTGAACTCTCTATAAGTAAGGGTATCATCTTCTATCTGCACTTTTTCAAGGTCCTTTTCAGCCTGAATTAAGTTTTTACCAAGTTTTTCTGCGAACTTAATAACCTTATGGTCAACAGCTCTAAGATGATGTCCAATCTCTCTTAATGCCTGGTCTTTCTTATGCGCTAGCCTATGTGCTTTTTTTATCTTGTTTTTCTTGACCTTAGTTGTTTTTAGGTCCTTGCTTTTGCTTATCTGCTCTATCTCTGCCCTTAGTTTTTTCATCTCAGAAAAATGCGTATCTATATCTTTTTCTAGATCATGGACTTCAGAAATATGGCTGATAATCCTAACAAGGATACTTCTTAGCAACTCAGCTCTCCATTTATACTTTTTGAAAAGATTAAAACTAAATTCCATTTTGTTATTATTACAATTCCATTGCAAAACATGCAATCATCAAGAAAATACCTTCTACAATGAATACAATCCTATAAACTGTATCAGTTAACCATGTGAAATCGCACCAATTAGGGCACTTACCTGCATTAAATAAAATAGGCAGTATACCTATAGCAATAACTGCCATTGCAATTAACACACTAAACCAGCCTATGGGGTTGCTGTTTGTAATCTCTATAAAGGAT
Organism: uncultured Methanosarcinales archaeon; assembly: GCA_964550525.1. GTDB lineage: Archaea > Nanobdellota > Nanobdellia > Woesearchaeales > JANQNQ01 > CAZJZJ01. Next base: position 21,224 of record CAZJZJ010000006.1, on the reverse strand, counting down.
TCAACTAATAGATATAGACCCATAATAGCTACAATATAAGCGAAAAGACTTACAGGAAGATTGTTTAAAGCAAACCATGGAGCACCTATACCTTTAGCATGTAATAAAGGAAGAAGTCCTAAACATGTGACAACAGCTCCAACTAAAAAGCTAATCCAGTCTTTTGCTTCCATCATTTTAGATGCACCTCTTTTTTAAAATAAAAATAAAAAAATTATTTCTTTTTTGTAGTTTTTCTCATCAAGATCTCAGCGTCTTTGATCTTTTCTTTCATAGCAGCGTGATCCTTAGCCATCTCTGCATCAAGTGCTGCTAAGAACTGTTTTGCAGGATCAGCTGGCATAAACCTATGACCAGCGATATCTTTTACCTTAACACCTGCTTTATGCGCATACATGATCATCATCATATCATAATATGCCATTCTTTTCATAAGCAAATAGGTTTCATGGTGACCATTTAATAGGCTTTCCATAAGCTTATCTGTCTCTTTTTTTAGTTCTTTCAACTCTTTTTTGAATACCTTCTTAGGTAAAGAACCGTGTTTATGGATATCAGATAGGCTTTGCTTTAAGTCAACTGTTATATGGCTTTCAAGTTTCTTTGAATGCCTGATAGCTTTATCAGCAGACTTCTCTTCCCATCTCATCAAGAAATACTGACCATAGGTAGCTTTCTCTGTTTTCTTTAATTCAACCAAAGCTGTAACCAGGTTCTCATGGTTGCCTTTCTTGCCAAGATCATTCAATCCTGCTAACAGTTTTTTGTAGACATCCTTTAACATTGCATATGACTTATTCATAGCTTCAGTTGCTTTCTTCTCAAACTCATGGACAAACTGCTTAACTTCCTTTTTCTCTGCATCACTCTTAATCTCGCTTTCTATCTTTGCTAACAATGCTTCAGTCTTACCAAAGAAAGAGTTGAAATCCTGGATAAGTTTGCTTTCATCCAATGCAACATTCTCAAACAGCTTAAAACCTGCTTTCTCTGCTTTTTCAAGCTTTTTAATAAAATCATCCAGCTCTTTTATCATATTGGCGATCTCATGTTTCTTGTTCTCGTCATCTAAATTCTCAAGACCGCTTCTCATATCCTTCAAAGCATGGATAAGATGTTTAGTTTCCCACCTTTCTTCAGGTTTCTTAATAATGCTCATACGGGCATTCATATGTTGTCTAGCAGCAATACTCATTTCGCATTCACCTCAAAAGTTTTTTATTAATATCCTCTTTTTTTTCTTCTTTTGCTAATTATTTATTTAAACTTTGTGTTTTTACGGCTTTGTAGGAAGTCTGTCACCGCCATCATTTGCATTGGCACGTTTTTGTGCCAATGTAGGTGGTGGCGAGGCGTTAGCCGAGTAAGATTTTCTACATAGCCGTTTTTTACCTCTTTTTTTCCTAGAAAAAATAATCTAGTAATGGAACCATTTATCTCTTATATCAGTCAAAAACCTAAGCTCGCCTTTAGCTTTAAGTTCAGCAGCATTATAACCTACATGCTCATAATGCTGGAAAGCAGGAGCAGTAACCTTCTTGACATATTCAACAAATGCGGTTTTCATAATCTGCGGTTTCTTAGGATTACTTCTAAGATGCCTAGCTAACTCACCTAATTCCTTATGCAAGTTTTCTATCAATGGGCTAAGCTCTTCTTTCAACCCGTCAAACAACAAGTTCTTCTTAAAAGCCTCATCCATGGTCATAGCCATGTCAATAATAGTATGATGTACATTTGTTATTTGGTCTGTCTGCCTGTTCAACAATAAGTGTAAATCATGCTGAACAATCTCTGCCATATGGTTGTAATACCTATCTTCTTCAGCTTCAGACATCAATAAATACCCTTTACGCTTAGTTCTTACTCCATCTAACTTCTGTTTTAATTCAGACATAATCTGAGCTTCAACCTGTTTTGGTTTCTCTTTCTTAGCAAGCCTCTGCCTAGCTTCATGTACCAATGCTTTTCTTAGTGCTGCAAACCATCTTGTTATGGCTTTGATATAATTCTCCCTGAAACGCATAAGCGCTTTATCAATATTCTTGTTAAGATGAGCAATGTCTAGGTTCCTCAATACCTTGCCAGCCATATAATAATGTTCACCTGGCCTTAAACTTACATGTTTCTTTGCTACAGCCTCAATCGCAAAATGTTCAGGATAATAAGTGCCAAACCTATATAAGATTGTTTTCTGTTTTAAAGCTGCAAACACCTTCTCACTCAAAGCTTTTGAATGCAGCCTCATAAAAGCTTCAAGCTCCCTAGCAGATATAACTGGCCTATGCCTAACATCCAAGAATGATTTGATATCAGTAACCTCCCTAGATATCCTGACAGCTTTCCTTAATTGATGCTTATTAGTGCCATCTACAGGCTCATTCAAGTTAGCAAGCAAAACCATATTACCCTTAACATCCCTTACAACAGCACCGTCAATACTCTTCTTAGCTAACGCCTTATCAGCACCATTAACAACATCAGCACTCTTCATAACCTTAACAGCTTCACCAACTTTCAATTCATCCTTAGCAAGCATCTTCTCATCCTTTGCAAGAAGTTTGCCAGCTTTTTTTTGTTTTTTTACCATAGGCTTTAATTCTCTCATCCCCTCTTCAAGAATCTCAGCCGGTGCAATAAGGCCCTTGTTCATATCTTCAAATTGCTTAGCTAATCTTTTAACTTCATGAGTATCTCTTTTTCTTACAGCAGCTGTTAATTTTGCTATGAGAAGCAGCCTAGCACTCTCTTTTTCTTTACCTTTTCTTACCTTAATCTCTTTTTTGCCAGCCTTCATTACAGCCTTTCCTTTAGTTTCAAAATGCTTTTCAAAACTCTGCAAAGCCACAGCTACCTCGCCTACCTTCTTCTGAGTTGCCTTATCATCCACACTTAGTTTTGGTTCGTTTGTCATTTTGAATCAAGTTGGAATAGCTCCACCTGGAGCTCTAGCACTAATATTTTGTATCTTATTGAAATACTTTTCTTTTGACATAAGATTTTGTGAAATCTTACTGTCTTTAAACTTCAAAGCTTCTAATATGTCTTCTAATAGTTTCATCTGGTTAATCCATTTCTTTGCAACACCTTTTGCATAAACCTTATCTTTATCATAAACATGTGCTTTTTTAGCTAGTTCTGCAACTTTGCCTTCTTTATACTGGTCTTCAAGTGTATCTGTAAACTCTTTTAATAGGTTTTTCTTAGCTTTTTCTATCTTCCCTTCTTTTAAGTATTCATCAATATTATTCTTTAATTCATCTCTACCTGGATGATCATATTTAAGGTTATCATCAGCATAATCCTTTAAATCCTGTACAATGGCGTCAACCTGGTCTTTAGTGCTTACACCTGGTTTGGCTTGTACCTTATCTAATCTATCAAGAATGTTCTTGAAGTTATTTATTATAGTGTCAAAAGCAGTACGTACAGGCGCGCCTTTTGGTTTACCAACAGCTTCCATCTGTTCTAATATCTTGTTTACAGCAAGTTTCCTGAACTCGTTTGTGAACTTAGGCCAGCTAAGATGGTTTGGATCTGTATCTGCCAATTGTGTCTTGCCCACTAGCTGTTGATAATCATGATCAAAATCATTCCTGATTGAAGTCTCAGTAAAGTAATCTCTAATATTATCCACCAACTCCTTATACTCAGCAAGCAGCTTCTGTATAAGTAAACCTTCATCTGCAATTAGACCAGGAAGATCTCTTCGTCTTTTTCTTGATCTTAAGTAACCTTTTCCTCCTTTAAATGCACCAAAACCGCCTGAACCTAGTAAAAAGATAATCAAAAGAACCCAATACCAGTTTTTCATACCAGCTCTTGTCCATTTACCTCTGTGATAACTATATGTTTTGATTGATTCATCCCAGCCTTTATCCTTAGCAACACCTTGTAACAATTCTATCTCTTCTTCTACCTTTGGATACTCCTTAAGCTCCATTGCCCTTACATAATCCATAGCTTGTTTGAACAGTTCTTCATCGTTAGTTGCTTTAGCTTTTTCAATGACTTCACGTACCTGGTTTTTAGTTTCAAGAGCTTGGTAAACCTGCACCTCATCTTTCTTATCATACTTCTCAAAACTATCTGCAGCAGACGCAGATAAAGGTATTAAAGTAGCTAGAACTAACAACACCATCAATATTCTGGTTTTGTTTATATTAGTTTTAGCCATTTTATGGTCCTTGATTCTTTAATTGGCCTGCTGGGATACCTTGCAGTAATTTATTTAGGTTTGTCCTTTGGTTAGCCTTATAAACCTTAGCTGCACCTACAAAATCTGGTTCAGCTGAAAGCAAGATATACCAATATCTTAAATCTGCTTCATCTTTGTTTTCAAGTATTGGGTATTTATCAATAATTATATCCTTATCACCTGTAGTTAATCCTGAATCTAATTTCTCCTTGAATCCAGGAATATGTTTATAATAAATATGCCTAATCCTTTCCATTTGTCGTTTTAATTCATCACTCATCTCAATCTTTTTTGGATCAAGACCTAAAGCAGTCTGTAAGTCAGTTAATTTACCTATAGCATCTGTTTCTTTAACCCTAGGCACTAAAATGAGTAAGTCTTTTGAATACTGCCCTGATGAGAGTATCTTAGCTTCAATCTTTATATACGGATCTGATGCACCTTCCTCTTGCCAACCTTCAATATCAATAGGATAAGTCTTACCTCTTAACAAACCAGAAATCTCTAGCGGACCTTTATTGCCTGCAGCCCTAATATTAGCAGGTGGTGCTGGTGGTGCAAGCACTTTTGGGAATCTATCTGGCTCTTTACCTCTATATTGTATTTCCTTTATACGTATCATTGCATTCTCTAATTTGCTTGTTATCTCTCTCTGATCGTATGCTTGTACTCCATTATTCTTTGTAACCTTAAGCACAACCTTTTCTGTTTCTTCACTTGCTTCTTTATATTTAAGTAAAACAACTCTATTACTTTCTTCCTTAAATTTATTTGCATCAGCTTCATCAATCTTGTTTCCATCAATATAATAATCAAAATCCTTGACTAAAAGGTCAGGGTTGCATGTAACTCTTACATATACACCGTCAATAACATCAACACTTTCAAAAAAGCTTTTCTTGTTTGCATTAAACTTTACTTCTACATCAGCATTAGTTAATACTACAGTTTCAACTGCCTTAGGGAACGCAGCAGTTGTACCGCTTCTTATTGTTAGGGTATAAGATCCTGCAGGGACATGTTTGAATACTACATTTCCAGTGGTTGTTGTTTTCTCTGCTGTACTCAAATGAGCTGGTTTAGGGGCAATTGTAATCTTAAAATTGTCTATATCAACAGGGTTAGCAGGTGCTCCACCTATTGCAGTAACAGTGATATCATAACCTTCTTTACCAATAACAACCTTAGTTATATCTGCACTATCTCCTTTAAAACTAAGTTTACCATCACTAGTTGCTGTAGCACCATCTGCTTCAACAACATCATATTCATTAAATTCTAAGGTATAAGTTCTTGTAGATTCAACATTCTTGATAATTGCACCGCCATCTTTATCAAGTACATATTCAGGTCCAGTTGGATCAAATGTAGGTTTTCCAAAAGTTCTACTCTCAATGTCATTGCCATATGCATCAACAAGATCTATAATTTTAACCTCATCTGTTTCAACCAACTCAATCTCTACTTCTGTTTGTGTACCTAACTCAATGTTTGCAATAACTATGGTAACTTCATTCCCCTCAAAAGCTGAATCATCATCGTATTTTAATTTCACTTCATTAACATTGCCTGTTGTTGGATCAGCAGTTAAATCAGAAAAAGATTCTTTAAACGTAAATTTACTTGCATCAATATTGCTCTTAAAACCAATCTGTAGTTCAGTGCTTGATAATGCTTTTGTTGTTGTGGTATCAATCTCAAACGCGCCCAATTTAAATGTTATCTCTTTGTCAGCATCAAGTGTAATCTTAGCTGTATCTGGTTGATAATCTCCATTTGTTAATTTAACAGTGTAAGTTCTTCCAGTAGGTAATGAATTAATCACACAATCTCCTGTACCTGTTGTTGTGAAAGTAAATTGTTGTGTATCTTCGTCTTCAACAGTACAGCCAGTACCTGAAACAACTTTAAGATTCGTTTCATCATCAACACCAATTGTACCTATTACACCTTGTGCACCAATCTTAATAGTAAGAGAATTGGTACCAGGGCTAAGATCGTCTGTTGTGACTTCAACTCTCTTATCTGGATCACTAGGTTTTAAATTAATTGCCTGGGAATTATGTACCTGCCGCATATAGTCATCTTCTAGAATAGGCACTCTAACATAATATTTACCTAGAGGAAGATTTTCATATACCTTAGCATTGCCTTTATAAGTATACATGGATTCAAACACAGAACCATCATCTCCTTCTTCCTCAACACCTTCTGGCAATTCTTGAGAACTGTCTACATAAGCTTCTTGAGAACCTTGAGCTATAAGCCTGATCTTATCTGCAATCTGGTTAAAAATTTTATAATCTGTTAATACAACCCTAATAGTTCCAGGAGGACTGCCATCGAAATCAGCAATAGCCCATTCACCTTCCTGCCCAATATTATATATTATCTGGTACTCAACATTTTCTTGTTGTTCTGTAATCAATATATTATCTCTCTTATCAGTAACACCTAACTCTTTCTTAGTATCTTTTTCAATTATCTTATAATCTCCAATCACAGAACCAGTTGGTGCAGTATCACCTTCAAAAGTAACCTTAACTTTATTATACATCAAACTTGTAGCAGTCATAGTCAGTTGAGTAACACCATTGACTTCAAAATTAACCTCTTTTTCTTTAGAATCAAGTGCAACTATCCTTGTACCGATTGATTCAAAATTGTCCGTATTATCTTTATTCGTTTCCCACCAATCATCTGTCAACTCTCCTTTAAACTTATACGCAGTGATCTGATATATCCTTTCTTCACCCACCTGTAAGTTTTCAAAATTATAAGTGCCATCTTTATTAGGAACTTTGTTATCAATAACACCATAACCTGTGTTAGCTATCTCTATCTTACCGCCTGAAAAAGGCACATTATCTAAAGTGATCTTTCCATGGATCTTACCTGTTTCTTCACTGAAAGTAGCTCTAACCTCCTTATTGTTTTTATCTAGAGTAACTCTAAGAGCTTTAGCAAGCACCCCTCCAAAATCATTTAGGTAAACTAGGTATTCTGTGTTTAGTCTTAGTTTTTTTATGCAGAAAAGCTGGATTTCTTCATCTCCTACAGGGCCTTCTATTTTTAGATCATCTTCTACATCAACAACATAAAACTGTTTAGTCTTTGAACAGATAGTACCTGTATCCATACCTTTGAATATAGTTTTGCCTTTAATCTTTTCATAAGATACAATCCCTGAACCAAGTTCAACTTCAACAGTATACTCCTGGCCTTGTTTAAAAGAGATCCCACCTGTAGCTCCATTCGCTCCTGTACTGATAAATACCTCTTTCTTATCATAATCTACAGTCTTATACATGTCTTTAGTTAGTTCAACCCCTTTAATCTTTATATTTTCAAACTTGAAAGATTCAGGATTAAATGTATACCCAGTGCCGTCAATAGTTATCTTGACTTGTTGATGGTTCAGTCTTTGTGCAGTTACCACGAAATTCTTACCAGCAGTAGAACCGAAATTTACTTTTTTATCATCTCCCTCTAATGTAACTGTCTCAAACATATCAGGACCCATAGCTGTGTATCCATCTTGAGATTCAACTGCTACAAGAAGGGAATAATCACCGTGATTAACATCCTTAATCTCATAACTCCCAAAAGTAGTTGTTTGCACTGCTTTTACAAAGTCTGTTACTGCTACTGCTTCAGCTACAGGATCAATTATGCCATTAATCAACAGAACAGTGGCTCCACTAAGGCCAATGTCTTCACCATGGACTTTTTCAGTTACCATGCCTTTGATACTGGCTGATTGTTTAGCTTTTAATTCTAGTTCAACATCTTTACCTTGGTTACCAGTATCATCCCACACACTTTTAGCAAGATATATATCGTCTTCAACTTTAATATTATATTTTTTACCTGGATAAAGCCCTTTATCAACACTAAAGGTAGTGTCATCAATTTTCTTAGCTTTAAACTCATGCCCAAGTTTAGTATTAGTTACAACTGCTTGCAGTTCAGTAGATTTGAAAGTCCTGTCAGGTGGATGCGTGACTGTAATCTTCACACCTTTTGTAGCAATACCTTCAAAAGTTGCAGAACCTACAGGAACATCTGCAGTGTTTTTTGCTGTTAAAAGATATTTACCTCCATCTAGCGCAGTTTTTGTTATGATTGTAACCTTATCACCATCAAAATTTATATCTTTCAATGCTACTGCATTTTTGGTTTGTGCAGTCTCGATACGATAATTACCAAGATGGCTAGGTATACTTGTCTGTGGTGTATTAGCAGGGAAAGTGACCTCAACTGTGTAAGGGTCTGTTGCAGTAGCTTGAACAAAATCATCCTGAGTAGGTGTATGTAAATTAATTTCTATATCCTTCTCAGTTATACCATCAACAAATACACGGTTAAACTCTCCGAAAGCAATTGCTTTATCAGCTTTCAAAGCTTCAACATAGTATTTTCCAAAGTGAGTGGTTGTTTCAGGCAGGTTTAAGGTTGTTTTTCCACTTGTTTGCACCAATGGCTTAAGCTTACCATTAATCTTATACCTTAGTTCTGTAGCCTCATCAGGGATACCTGTAACTTTAATAGGTGTTTTATTATTTCCGTCAATCTCTTGGATTACATCTTTTATCCTTCTTTTTTCAGTTCCACTTAGGATATCTGATTTCAAAATTCTTTCATAGAGATCTCTAGCTTCCATTATCTTGTTATGATCACTGTTCCTCTTGCCTTCACTATACAGAACATCTGCCTTTGTTATGAGGTTATCTAATTTAAAATCTACTTCAGCACTAATAGAAACATCAAAGTTTTCTGTTTCTAAAGTTCTAAGATGTGCTCTTTTCTTAGTATAAGCTTTAGTAATCTCAGATATGATCAGTTTAACCTTGAATTTAAGAGTAGCTTGCTTTTGTCCACCTAAATCACTGTCCTTTACTTTATAATGTAAAACATTGTAATCCCTACCTCTTCTTTGATCACTAACTGTAGAAGTATGTATTAATTGGCCATTTCGATACCATTCAAACTTCAACTCTTTTTCAGTTTCAAAAGTGCTTTTTGTGTTAGGGAGATCTTTTACAACAAGGTCAATATATTCACCAGGCATAAATGGCTGTTCTACTTTATTTGCAAAGATTATCTTAGGCTGAGCAGGTCTTTGTTCTTTATGCACAGCCCAACTAAACTCAGGTAGACGTACAAGTTGACCCTTAAGTTTATCAGGCTCTTTTCTATTGAAAAGCTCTACAGTAACAGTGTCTCCAGGGTAAAGCTTGAAACTAACTTTATCTAGACCACTACCTTCCCTTGTTATAGATTGAGTTCCTTTAACAACCCATTTGTAGTTTAGGTCATGGGGGTATATTGCATCATCAGCGAAATCTATTGAGAAATGTTTTATAATCTCATCACCTGTAATAGTGATCTTACCTGGTTCAGGTGTTGGATCAATACTGTTTGTAATGAACTGCGAATCTACACTTAGATCTTCTGTAGGCTCAAATGTGCATATAAAGGTTTGAGGTTGTTCTTTACCCAGGTGCTGGTTTAAAAAGATTCTCTTAGTTTTTTTACAACCTAGGACACTGATCATCTGGCTTTCTGAACCAGCTAACTTCTCTTTTTTGAATATCCATTTAACTTCATACTTTGTGAAATCGGATTCACTTGTAGTAGGGCTTGTTTCCACATATTTTTTGTGTACTTTAGATTTTAGATCAACGCTTTGGTCTATCTTTATATCGGGTGTAATCGGATTGTTTGTATTATAATCCTTTACAGTGATCTTTGGTGTACCGTAAGAACTATCCCAATTATATATAATGACCTTTAAAGTAGCAGTAACTATCTCTTCTTTCTCAACAAAAACCTCGTTACCAACCAACTTTATATCCTTAAAATAACCAGGCCAAATAGCTATAGCCTGTTCTCTGGTCATATAAGGAGGTTTAAGTTTGTATAATCTTTTAATTAAATCTGGGCTTAGATGCTCTGCACGAGGCAACCTAGACATGATCTTTGCATATCTTACCCCATATAATTTGTATGGATCAGCTCTTTCAATTGTTTCTTTATCCCAACCTTGTTCTTCTTTAGCTTCTATCCATCTTGCAAGTTTAGGTTGACGTGTCTGCTCCCATTTGTCTAAGATCTTGTTCATCCCTATCTTAATATTATCGTTATAAGCAGCAATTATAACTGAGTTTAATGTTACAAAAACTATTAAAACAAATACAAGTGTTGAAAGTTTTATTTTTTTATTCATGTTTAACAGTCACCCAACGCATCACATTTCAATGCAGCTATGTCTGCTGCTGCTTTTAGAGTGTCAGCATCATATTTCTCAGGGTCAGTTATCATTTTCCAGGTTGGTAAAGGATCTAGTAGTTTCTTGCTTCCACTTTCTTTTTTCCAGACGAATAACTTTACATGGCTTGGCATATGATCCAATATAAGAGGCAGTCTGAATTCATAAGGCCTAGTTATTTTTTCGATTTTTTTCTCAATCTCACCAGTACATCTTGAATCTGCTCCTTTTAATGTACAAGCTTTGACCCACAAAGTAGTGGGTTCTAATGAATGTATCTGTACATAAAGCAATAATCTCTCTTTAGTATTATGATATGTGATTAAATTATTTGGCTCTTTCATACTATAATCTCTTGCAGTAATACTCATCTTATCATCTTCATAAACCATTGTGTTATCGCCTTCTTTATAGAGTCCGCCTTTTTCTTCTACTTGGTTAGCTCCTTCAGCTTCGCCAGCAGTGACAACTTCAAATTCTATATCCTGGCTAGGTGTAGTGCCTGCTTTTGTTTTAACCTCAACTTGTGCCCTAAACTTAGTTTTGTCACCAGAAACCTCAATCTCTTGATTTACACTCCATTCAAAACCGTTTTCAGTTGGAACAGGTCTAACATTAATCTCATTATGTTCTACACTTAGTTTAACATTAGTCGCTGCATCTTTGCTATAAATCTTGCCTTTAGCCTTTATCTGGCACTTGTTTTTAGTACCTTCTAGTTTTGTACATATAATGTTTTCGGTTACAACCTCAGTCTGATCGCCTTGTCTAACTTTTAGGATCTTTAATTTATCTCTTTCTGTTTCTAGGAATTTACAGACACCATCATCTGGGTATAATGCTTTAATATCTCCTAAAGCAAGATCTATTCCACTGATTTTACTGTTTATGCTTGCACCCTTATCTTTCATTGCTTCTGTATATAGGTGGTATGCTTTTTGTTTAGCCTCAAATCTTCTTCGCAAGTCAAGTATCTTTCCACTATAGGTATCATATAACTCAGTGCCAACTAGGCTAGGATAGCCTTTGTATCTTTTTCTTTGACTCAATAGATTTACCAGAAGGTTTAATTCTTTTTTTCCTGGCCATTCATCGCCTGAAGGTTGTCTAGCAGCTTTGATTGTTGTTTCTGTTTTGTCATATAGGTCAAGCACATTACTGAAATCATCTTCCAGTATCTTGATCTCGTTGCTTGTCCTAGATTCACTTTCCAGACCTTCCTGGCCATCATACACTGGTTTAGCTTTACATACAATATATTGGCCTCCCTTACCTTTAGGGATTGTACATTCTGCAGATTTTGCATCTGGTAACTTGTGACAGCCTTCAATACGATAATAATTATTTTTTGAATCTCTTAGACGGAAAGTGAAATGATAAAGTATAGGTGGATATTTCTTGCCTGGCTCTTTCTTAGGTACAGAAGCGCCACTAGCTTCACACTTAACTCTTACACCTGCGTAAGCTGCACTTGCTTTAACTAACCTTAATTTTACTGTATCAGGAGCAGTTGGGCCAAGTTCTGTTAATAGTTCACCATACTTAGACTCACTATACCCTTCCAACCTATCCAATTCAGACAAGTCTGCTAATAATGTTCTGAAGGTTTCTATGTCTTCTTCTTTCTTTAGTTTGTTTAATACAAGATTGATAAAGCCTTTCTTAGAAACCTGGTCGTAGGTGTATTCGTCGGGCAGGATCTTTTTCTCTTCGTCGCTTAAACTAGGTATAACCTTCTTCTTCACAAACGTCTGTAACTCTGTTTCTTTTATAGATGTCTCAAGTTGTATCTTTTGAAGTTCAGATTTAGCTGCTTTAGCTTTCTGCACTTCGTTAGGTATGCCTACCCATTTAGAAATATCAATCTTCTTGTCTTGGTCTAAAACTAGGTTAACTGCGTTGAATAGCATGTATGTGAGTATTAAGGCTATCAGTACACAGCCCCATTTATGTTCTTTTAATCCAGGCAGCTGCATCAATATAAAGTAGATGATCAGGCCCATTATGATAAAGATAAAGTTTGTGACAAAGGGTTTAAAAAGTTTCAGCATAGTAATCTCAGCTTTTGTAGCTGCGAAAGCTAACGAAAGCCCGACGGCAAAAGCCAATCCTTTTGCTGCGTTGCTTTTATCGAAAAACTTGCTTAACCCTAGATAAGCAAGAGCAAAGAACATCAAGAAGAATAAAAAGAAATCTACACCAACTGTATGGTCGTCGTAGAAATCAGCAATCTTGTTGTCTCCAAAAAAACCCAGAGCTTTCTTGAAAGGACCTTTTAAATCTAAATCAACTTCAGCATAAACAATTCCAGAGAAAAGAATAAGTAAGCCTAGAACTATAGCTATTTTTGCTAAACTCCCTCTTTTGTTATGTCTCTTCATGTCCCCTCGCAAATTATTAATATTATTTGATGCCATCATATATAAACTTTGCGGTTTTTCCTATTATATATAGGTTAACCTGAAACCTCTGCTTTTTTTATACCTTGTTCTAGTTTTCTTAATCTTGTTAAACTTATATTGTGTCTTTTTGCGAAATCAATAATCTTTGCTATCTTCTCGCTTAGTTTTTTATCTATTTTAAAACTTTCAAGAGCTGTTACAATTGTTTCCTTGTCATCTGTATGTTTAAATGCCTTGACCAATTGATCAAAAGTTTTTGCGCCAAAAAGCTCTTTTTCCTCAATCTCTCTTTCAGCATCTTCAAACGCCGGGATAAGCCTTAGATAATGCGCATTATCAATGTAATCTCCTAAATTAGAGTCAACTTTTAGCCAATAGGATGGTAGATGAGCTATCCTTATCTCAGGAACGCCAGCTTCAACCCTATAATCGACAATCTGTGTTGCGTTGCGTCTGTAGGAATAGAGGTTTATGCCTGCTAATTTCTTTCCTAAATCTTGTCCTTCTTCGATTCCATACTTTTTAACATACTTAATAAGTTCTGGAATTTTTAATCCCTGGATAGTCCCTATTTTAGCTTCCATTGCTTCTTTAATGCTGCCAACATCGACAGGTAAAGGTTTATCAAGACGAGCAAGTTTTACTTCAGATTTTGCATAATTTTCTATCTTAAATTTAGATCCTCTATAATAAATAAACTTGTCATGTAATATAGCACCTAAAGCTTCTTCCTGGTTCTTAAACACATTAACCATTCGCACAAACTCTTCAACAGTTATATGCTTTCTGATGACATCTTTCATGATAAGCGCAAACTTAATGTATTTAAAATCAAATGGAACCCATAGATTAAGGCCTTCAATAAGTAAATACTTTGTTGCAAATTTCTTTATAACAGAACGATGTGTTCTGAACTTTATCTTAGTCTCTTCCTTAATCATCATACCTATTATAAAATTACGATCATCTTCTTCAAAAGAAGCAAGCAGCTTAAACATTCTATCTATTTTTATCCTTCGTTTAATCCTCTCTCTAACAGCTAAGAACCTAACCCACACATCATTGAAACTTTTAATCTCTTCAGGAAGTTTGCCGATTATCTCTGTCTGCTTTTTAGCTTCTCCCAGCATCTCAACAGCTTTATTAAGATCCCACTTCTCTTTAGTCAGATGCTGCATAGCTTCATCATACAGCTTTTTTCTCTCAGCCATAGCTGCTGAAGCAGCCTTCAATTGTTCAGCCATTTGTTCGAATTGTTTTGTTATCATGTTCCTATATTTAAAGATGCAAATTCAGCTTTTAGTTTACAGTATTCTTTAATTGTTGGGTATATCTCACTAGGAATACCCAAACATAATGCAACATTAGTTGCTTTATATTTTATAGTTCCTATCTTTTCTATATCTCTGTTAATCTCAGCTAATTCTTTCCCTTTTTCAGCTCTTTTAACAAATTTTTCAGCAAATTTCTTTAGCTTTTTCACATTTAATGGTTTTTTCCCTTTGTAGAAATTTTCAATATCATTTATTCTCTTTCCAATATCTTCTAGTTTAGCATCTAGTTCGTTTTTTTCTTTAACAGCTTCTTTCTCAGCTTTCGACAACGCAAGCCTGTTTCTTAAATAAGTAAGTTCTATCTCAAGGACACAATATCTTTTTTCGTCTGTAGACATGTTCTTCCGTTTATTGATTTCTTTTATTACGTCCTCTAATTCTCTTGGATTAGAACTGGATGTAAGCATATCCTTGAACTTCTTAATTCTATCGTCAAGTGTAACTTCTGTTCTTGTTACTTTCAGCACTGTTTTCTTAAACTCTTTTGCTTTTCCGATAAATTTCTTAATAGGACCAGCTATTTTTGAATACTGTTCAATAATCTCAGGTAAATCAACTTGACCCTCTTTGGTTTTAATGCTATTAAGTTCTTGTTCTCTTTTTTGGATTTCTTGTTGTAATTCGTCTACATCAGTGATCTCTGTAATTTTTTTTACTTCAGCTTCAGCAACCTTTTCTTCACGAGCTGCTTCAGCTGGTGTTTCAGGTGCAGGCTCTTCAGCTGGAGCTGCTGGCTCTGGTGCAGGTTCTTCCACTGTAGCAACAGCTTCTGCTGCAGCTTCTTGTACTTCTCTTAATTTTTCTTGAACTGCAGCTGCTTCTTCTTTGTTAATTGCACCTTCAAATTCTTTAATCATAACACCTGGCGCATTTTGGTCTCTAGGTTCTCCACCGTTAAAAGCTTCTGCAGCGCCTTCTACACCCTCATTTTCTGCAGCCATTGCTTGACGTGCTCTGTTACTAAGTATATCATACATTCTTATGGCTTCTATAATTAATCTGCCTATTTCACCAAGTTCATCAAAATTTCTTCCATTAAGAAACAGGTTAATAACTTGGTCAACATTTCTCCCTTCATCAATCAACCTAAACCATCGCCTAACCTCATCTTCTAGTCCTGGATTAGCTTGGCAAAACTGCTGTAATCGTGCAAAGAATTGTGCAGCTTCGTTCATAACTCCTCTAACTCTTTCATTAACTCCGTGCATACCTTGCTGAAACTCTTCAGCTCCTCTTCTTTCTCCTGGATCTGCGCCTCTTACAAACGGATTACCTCTGATCTCTTCTTCTCCTGCATGTCTTCTTCTGAACCAGTTACCTGGATGTCTTAACCATTCTCCGAACGCTCTAAGTCTGCCTCCTGCAGCAAACCAACCTCTTCCTGGAGCGCCTCCAGCTCTTTCTTGGATTCTTCTTCGCCAGTAAAGCAAAAAGATAACTATAAAAATAGCTCCTAGAATCATCTGATTATTACGGTTACCTAAGAAATTTGTACTATATGTCTTTGTTGTTTGCCATATTCCTGGTGGCGGTGCTGTAGTAACTGGCGCAACAGGTGGCTGCCCAGGCGCAGCAGGTGTTGTAGCAACTCTGCCGCCTAAAGCTTGAAACCTTTGATCGAAATCATTGCCGATGTACATGTAATTCTTGTCTAAACTTCTGAAAGCTTCAAGGTTAGCAACTGAGCTCTTAAAAGCCCCATTATCGTATTGAAGTATCTGAATAATCTCGTTAAACCTGGCTTGTTGCTGCGCAGTTGCCTGTCCACTATTTATATCATATCTAAGGTCTTCAGCTTCGTAGATCAACTCATCGATTGCGTAAGCTCTTTCATCGAGCATCCTTGTTTTTAGATCGTTTTCTCTGAAGATCACGTCTTGTTCATCTTGAGCCATAGTCAAGCCTGACAAGATCAATAATATACATATTCCTAAAAACACTTTTTTATTCATTGTCAAATATCCTTATCATATTTAGCAAGCCTAACCATAAACTCTCTAAGTAGCCTTAGTTTCTCAGCTTGATCTTCAGGAGGGTTATCCAAAAACGCGTCAAACTCTTTCTCAAGTTCATCCAATCTTTCAGCTCTGATCTCGTCTTTCTTTTCTTTATCGAGTTTCTCCAACAATTCTTTGATCTGTTTTTCTTTTAGATCAATCATTTTTTGGATACGATCGCATTCAGCTTTCCTTGCAGGATCCTTTTTGCATTCAGCTAATTCTTCTTGTAATTCTTTAATCTCTTCTTTGAGAAGTTCGATCTGCGATTCTATATCATCAGGTGTACTGGTTAAATCAACTTTAAGATCTTCACTGAATATAACTACACTATAAACAATGAACGTGATAACTAAGGCAAGAATAAAAGCAAGCCATTTCTTCTCCATACCTGCAACTTTAGTTAAAACAAGGTAAACAGCTAAGAACACAATGAAAAACAATATATTCTTTACAAAAGGGATAAAGAATTTTGCGTTCATACCAGCTTTTAGAGCTGCAAACCCTAGCATAGCTCCAAGAGCTAAAGAAAGTACAATAGCAGCGTTCTTACCTGAATCCTTAAACACCTGCAACAGTCCCATCATTGCGATAGCTGTAAATATAGTGAAGAATACAATGAAATCTATACCTTTACTATGCTTATCATAATAATCATCTACATTATCAAACTTTGAAGTAAATTTACTTGCACCAGACTGCATCTTATCGAACAGCCCTGCATTTACGCAAGTACTTAAAACAACAATCAATAAAGCAAACAATAATATCTTCTTATATTTCATTTGAGATTCTCCTAAGTGTTTTCTCAGACCTAGCAAGTATCTTAGAAAGCTGCTCTTCTTTCTCAACCAGCAGCTGCCTGCTCTCATGCCTTATCTCTAGGTCTAATCTTGCAATCCTTTTATGCAAAACAGATTTGAGTTCGTTTACTTCAATCTGTTCTGTCCTAATCACAGTATTTGTTTTAGTAAAATAATCAAGTAAAGACTGGATAGCTTTCTTATTACCAAAACTATGCACAACATTATATACATAAGCTCCGATCTCTTCATGGCCATGATCTTCAGAGATATGTTTGACAAAATCTTTCATATCTTCACTTAGATCAAAAACATGGCTGTAACTCATATGTTTCAAGAATTCAACCTTCTCAATATAATCTATAATAGGCAGGTTCTTTGCTTTTTTTAGTTTCTTAACAACCTCTCTATCCCTATAATTCGCTTTGACATGCGAAGTATAATCATCGATGTTGCGCATGAAATGCACTAAAGAAGAATCATACAATTCCTCTTTATCAAGCGCATTGATCACGTTTTTCAGATAAGTAATCTCTTTAACATGCTCTGTTGATTCTTCAAACAACCCGTTCAACTCATGCACAGAACTATGATCTATCCTTTTACTGATAAAACCTATATTCTCTTTCAATACCTGCACAAACTTAACCCCGTCCATATCATCCTTCTCTAAATCCAGCCTCATATTCTTCAAACTAACTAAAACCTCTCCTAACGGAGTATGCAAAAATTCGTTCGGTCTATGGGGTTTCATCTTATCGCGACTAATGCAGGATTAATACCTAGTTTTTCAGCTGCTTTATCCAATACTTTAGAGAATTTTCCTAGCAGCTCTCTCAATACCTTTTCAGAACGTTTAACAATCCTTTCCTCAACTTCCTGGCTAAACTTCCTTACAGGCACAATCATCTTGACAGCTTTCTTTGAATCCCTTATTCTAGCGCTGAGAAGTTCTTTTGATATCTGGCTGAACTTGTCTAAGTAGCCTTCAATAGGTTTAAGGCTTTCACCATGCTTGACTTGATGGGTTATAATCTTAAGCATCTTTTTCATCCAGGCAAAACCTTCCATCTCACCCTGGCTAGGTAGCAGTTCTCTAACCTTGTTTCCCATCCTATCTTCAGCCTTATCAACATTCTTAGCATCTGTAATCAGCTCTGCAATCCTTGCACTTACTTTTTCATATTCTAGATTAAGCTCTTCAAGAGATTTCTTCCTTTCTTTCATAATCTCTCTAATCTTATCCTTCATAACATCCTTAATCTCTACAATACCCTTCTCATGCTTCTTTTCTAACTGCTCAATTCTTTCATTAACTAGGTGTTGTAATTCATCTTTTGCTTTTGCTTTTTCTTGATCTAGCTCTGTAATTCTTTTTTTGATTATCTCAGCCATACTTTTGCTTGCTACCTCAATTATATCACTCATATTGTGTTCATTCAAAAGCCTGTTAACAAGGCCTGTAGCTGGAGTGATCTTTCTTATCTCTTCAACAATCTCTAGAACCTTTTCACTTGCAATCTCATTCTTAATTAAACTGTCAACAGCTTTCTCAAGTTCATAAGCAGCTTGCTTGTAACCTCTGAACAAGAAAGGCAACCAATCCTGTGGTAGTCCGCCATTTTCTTTAGCCTCGAAATACTTTCTCATCAATTCAGCGACTTGTTTCTCTCCTAAACCTCTTTCAATAGTATTAGTTATCTTCTTGAAATTCTTCTTTTTCTTGAAATATAGGAAATACTTCCAATCCTCTTTCTCTTCACTAATCTTGATATAGATACGTAAAAGATACCTTATTAATTGCCAGAACCATCTTATTCTCCTAACAGCTGTTGATTTCTTTAACTCTTTAAGAAGCTCTTTATCCTCAAACTTACCATCAACTTCCATAAACAGTTTTTTTAATCGTTCTAAGAAATACTGTATATTCTCTTTATGCACATCAGGTTTTCTTAGATAATTAAAGTACTCCTCTAAATATTCAATCTCTTCTCCTTTCAAAGGCACTTCAAGCGTTTTTAATTTTTTGAGTAACTTCTTATTCTTAAACGCAGCTTCAATCTTCTCAAGATGGTCAATATACACAGCAACATTCTTAGGCAAGTGCTCCATCTTATCCAACTCATCTTTCAGATAAGTAATCTCATCTTTTTCTTTAATCTGCTTACCTTCAACATCTTCAACAATACTTATCTTGTTTATCTTCTTAGCTGTATCTGTATCCTCGTAAGTCTTTTCCAACTCCACAATAATGTCTTTCTTATGACCCATTAACACTCCATGACCTCTCTTACTATGCTTAAGCTGAAGCGCTAAGAACTTAGCTTCACGTCCAGCCCTGGTTTCTTGCAAAAACCTTTTCTTATTAGAGAGCAAAGTAAGCTTCTCACCAACCTGCTCAAGAACACTGCCTAGTCTTTCACCTAACTTGACAAGCATCTGTGATTCTTCTCTTTCCTTCTTAACTTGCTCTTCAGGCATTATGGTGCTCCTCCTCCTCCTGGTGGTGGTGCAGCTGGTGCGGCTCCTCCTGGTGCTGGTGCTGGCGCTGCTGGTGCAGCTGGTGCTGGTTCCTCTTCCCTAAGTTCAAATCCTTCAGGTGTTTCGCTATACCTACTGTCAACTTTAGTTCCTTTTCTTGCAAAGTAATTATTTACTCTTGTATCGTCCTTGATAACTGTATCTAGTAATCTTTGAAGATAAATTGAAAGTCCTACAGAAGAACAAATAGTTTGTCCATTAGTAGCAGGACTATTATTGTAAAATATCCATGAATCTATGTTAACCAACATATCATGTATATCCATAGCTGGATTATCAACTCGCGGATTACGATGACTCTTACTTACTCTATTTAATACTTCAAATGTAGTTGGTCTGAAGAATCTGCGTCTTGTCGCATTTAAAGCTTCAATATAGTCATTAACAGTGATTGAATCTTGATGATTTAGTCCAAACCTTAAGTCATCCTTAAAGTCATCTAACCAAGTCTTGATCAATCTCATTAGGTTAACTAACCTAGTGGCATCTCTAATTTGCCTGTCTCTAGAATTCAATACCCCAATCATATAACTTTGTGGAACTCGTGCAGCGTTATCTACTTCTCCAAAATTTCTGATGATCTTATTTCTAAGGTCTCTTATTCCATTACGTACTTCTTCAAATTCTCCCTTTAATTTTTTAAGGTGTGAAGTAGATTTACCTTTCACCCAAGTTCCTAAAAACGTGTTTCCAAGGGGGATCCCACTTATTGTTCTAGTCCGGCCTGTAATTGCTGCATTTAAATTAGTTAGTACTTGGTTTAAATGTTCCCATCTCTCTATTCTATTAACGCCCCTCAAAGGACCAGGATACTTAGTAATCAAATCATTCAGTTTTCTATTAATTTCCCTGGTTTCTTCTCTTAAAGTATCTACAACTGATATCTTTTCTAATACTCTATCTAATGCGTCTCTCACATTAGCAATGTGTGAATAGAGTAAAGCATCTTGTTGTAATTGTGCTTCAACTGTTTGTTGTTCTTGTTCTCTGTTCTGTCTTCTTCTAAATCTATCGCTGATCAATGACCCAAGCCAACTAAAAGCAGGACCAGTTGTTTCTCTTATGTCTGCAATAGTTTCTCTCACGCCTCTTTCTCTGCCTAGAGTTTTTGTGTAGATTATGCCGAAGATGATTGTGAATATTATCTTTGACTGGATTGAGCCGCCTGAAATCATAGGGATTTGTAGTGCGTATTGTGGGAAAGCAAGGTGGGCAATGTAATCAACAAGTACAATGCTTATAGGTACAGTCCATCCGCTCCAGCTATCTTTATACTGTTGATACATTATCAGTATTGCAAGTATCTCAGCCATCTTGACTAGTTGTCCAGCAGGCATACCTGTGTGCGCAAGGTTAGCTCCTACAAGCAGTGCTAAAACAATCTCTATCTTAGACATCTTACCGCCTTCAGTAGTACCGCCAATCTTCAAGAATGAATGGAAGAACCACATGAACAAGATTGTAGCTCCTATGAATATGAACAAGTTTTTTCCTCTTAGAATACCAAATCCTACCAAAGGTTCAGCTGCTGAAGGAGAATATTGTCTAATGCTTGTTCTTGTTGGCCTACCTGTCCTTCTCTTCGCTTCTCTCATAGCTTCGTCAACTTTTTCTTGTGTAAAACAATACTGGCCACCGCCATAGGCTCTGCCAGGCAATGAGCCCATGGTTTGAATCT
>CAZJZJ010000005.1:0-53616 GCA_964550525.1 uncultured Methanosarcinales archaeon | reverse complement strand
CGCACTTCCGTACAGTGTAAAGGTTTCGCGCCTGCTGCACCCCGTAGGGCTAGGGACAGTATCTCAGTTCCCTTCTCGAGGCTATCGCTCTCACGACCCCTACTGATCATTGGCTTGGTGGGCCTTTACCCCACCAACGACCTAATCAGCCGCCGACTTATCCTTAGGCATTGCTTTTCAAGGAAAACACATTCCAGTAGAATACCTATATCCGGTGTTAGCCTTAGTTTCCCAAGGTTATCCCGGACCTAAGGGGAAATTATCGACGTGTTACTGAGCATTTCGCCGGTGCTCCGAAGAGCCCCTTGACTTGCATGGCTTAGTCGAACCCTAATAGCAGCAACCTCCCGCAGGATCAACGGGTAATAAAAAATATCCTGATATGCTTTATATTGGTCTGCAAAACTATTAAAAATTGACTTGGTTGCGTCTCATCATTCTTACCTATACTTGATAAAGGTATCAAGCATAATAACATAGTCCAGAGTACTGTCTCTAGACAAAAATGAAGTTCCTCCGACGTTGTTAGAATTGAATATCTAAACCTTAGAAACTTTGGCGGTGATAGAACCATTAGAAACTTAGAGGTTGTTTATAAAGTTTTTGGTTTGAGTATAGTTTTCCCTATATTTTCAAACCGAAAACTCAAGGAACGCTAGTGACAGAGTTTTTGGTATTTTACGCTTAAAATGCCCTTAAATCGTGTTTTGTAGCCTCTTTAACCTTTACCTGAATTTCACCCCCAAGTGGATATTTTCCCTTAACTATAACTGGTTTATACGCAAAATTCCTTCCGATCATAGTATTATTTTTACCTTTCTCGTCAATGATAATTGTACCTTGCCAATTGATCCATTTTTGATTTTCTTTTTCTGCAATTTTGTTGAAAACAATATTCATCTCTCTGCTTCTATTTTTAGTTTCCTCTCCTTTGAGTTGTTTCATCTCTGCAGCAGGTGTTTTTGGTCTTGGCCAGTAACGTGAGATATTGATTACCTCTGGTTTTATTTTTTTAATTGCATTGATTGTGTCTTGGAATTGCTTTTTTGTTTCACCAGGGAAACCGCAGATTACGTCTGTTGAGAAAGTTAGGTGTTTTATGTTTTTTCTTAATTTGTTTGTAATTTTTATGAATTGCCCAACAGTATAAAAACGGTTCATTGCTTTTAGAATTTTATTGTTGCCAGATTGTAATGGAAGATGTATGAACTTGAAAACCTTTTCATGGTTGTAAACTTCTATGAGTTCGTTTAGGTATTCATTTACATGATTTGGATTCATCATCCCAATTCTTATTTTAAAGTTTCCTTTTAGTTCTGTGATTTGTTTTACTAAGTTAGGCAGGGTGTTGCTTATATCCTTTCCATAACAACCAGTATCCTGTGCAGTCAACCATATTTCTTTGCAATTGTCTTTTATTGCTTGCTCAGCTTGTTTAATAATTGCTTCTGCTTTGTAGGAATAAAGATCTCCACGTGCAGCTTTTACTTTGCAATACGTGCAACTTCCAAGACAACCAGCACAGATAGGAATAATTTCAATGATCTTGTTTCTTCGTATTTTAGGTAGGTTTAGTCTTGGATTCTTTTCTGTACCAAGAAGTTTCACTACATTCCCTGCCAAGGTTTCCTGAACAACCTCAACTACATTGTTTAGTTCATGCGGCCCAATGATCGAGAACTCTTCAACTTTCTCAGGATCTGTCTGCGGGATACAGCCAGCGATTATGATTGGTTTGTTGAGGGGTTTTAATTTTCTTAATCTTCTAAAGAAATTGTTTTCCGTTGGACCTTTAACAGTACAAGTATTGATTATAATTACATCTGCTTTCTTTTCATTATTTACAATCTTGAATTTAGCTTTTTTTAATAGTCCAGCCATAGCTTCACTGTCCGATTGATTAAGGCTGCAGCCATATGTTTCAATATATATTGATTTCATGTTTAGTAAGGAGAAAGAGGAGGTATTTAAAATTATGGTTATTTGTTTAGTTTGAGTAGATTCCTAAACCCTGGTGTCCACTCGTCTGTAATCATTAGCACAGAATCAACTGTTCTTATTACGTAAGGGAATTCCTTTTTTATGTTTTCAATTATTTCATAGTATTCTTGGTAACTGCTAACAACCAACTCAGGCTCAATCTGCCAAATGTTTCTAATGAAATAATGTATGTTTGGAAGGTTAGACATGTATTCTAGGAGTTTTCTTTCGTCTTCTTTTGTGTATCTGTCAAGCCGAAATATTGCTTTATACAATTCTAGACCAAGTTTGTTTAAATCAATACCAATCCTGTATTGGATAATTACTCCTTTTTCTTCTAGTTTTTTTAATTTCCCTCTTACAATTGTCGCAGTTGAATTAACCTTCTTAGCTAATTCGTTTATAGGGATACGTGCGTTGTTGACTACTTCTCCTAGAATAGCATAGTCTAATTCATCTAGTTCATTGTTTACTGTTTCCCCTGCAAACATCGTCGGTGGAACTATCTCATTTGTAAAATACATCTTTGCGTATTGCTTTACATCTACTAAAATACCTCCTTTTTCCTCGACGATAATCTTATTGAACTTTGAGAGAAGCTCGTTTTTTAGCTTGAAGAATTCATAATCATTTTTAGTAAAGAATGCAAATATCAAATCCCAAGTTCCAGAACATTCACCCATCCAATAAACAATTCCTGAAGATTTAAGGTACTTGAATAATCTTTCTTTCTCCTCAGGAATATTCCTTAGCTTAAGATAAATCTTGTAAATCTTATATCCCATCTTATGCGGATTAAATGCAACATTAAAGCTGGTTATAATACCCTGCTTAACTAGTTTGTTTATTCTATACTCTACTGCCTGCCTTGACTTTTTTACAATCCTAGCCAGTCTTGTAGTTGGGATTCTGCAGTTTTTATCCAGCTCTGCAAGGATTTTTCTGTTTGTTTTGTCTAGCTTGATTTTAGTTATTTTAACCATATTTAAGCATATATCATCTTTTCTATATAAATATTATCATTTTTGCCCATTTTTTGGAAGAAAGTTTAATATATGTTGTGCTTCTTAATAGTAGTAACAAAAGAGGTGATAATTATGTCAAAACAAAAAAGAGCGTTTTTCGATGAGGTGTTTATGATAACTGATTCGTACAGCAAGATGTACATGACAGTTTTAGAAAACAGGATGAGTGGAAATGAGTTTGGATTTTGAGGTTAGGAAAATGACAAAGAATTACCCTAATTTAGGTGAACCAATATTTGAACACAAGGATCAAACATTTGAGGAGATTGGAGTAAAGTTTAATCCTAGCTTAGAAGGTATTCCTCCTACTAGAGAGATTGTTAGTGAGAGGACTGATAAAGGAGTCAAAAAACTTATTTCTCTTGAATTTAATTGGTTACCACGAAGAGTAGTAAAAGCATATAATGCTACAAAGGATCCAATTCTAAAAAAACAAGTATTAGTTAAAGAAGTATATGGTAACTGTAAGCTTAATTGTAAAGGATGTTACGTTAAACAAGATGGCTTGTTTGAAAATAATGACTTACTTTTTCCTGATCAAATAATGGATATTATAGAGGAAGCAGTAAATAAGCTAGGTACAAGAACAATAAAGTATCTTGGGCCAAGTGAATTCTTTAGAGATAAAGATGTCTTTGAATACCTGGATAGGTTTGACAAGATGGGAGTAATATTAAATGTTTTTATTAAAGATCCAATGTTTGGTGATGATAAAGAAGTTGAAGAGATGTTCGGTGACACCGGCATCAAGACTTCAGAACAGTTTGTAGAAAGGCTTGCAAAATACAAGAATCTTAGACTTTTGTATAACTTCAGGTCATTCGATGAAGAATTAACAAACGACCTTGTTAGAGGTGGCTATAAAGGTAAAAAAGATTATGATGGTAATTATAAGAAAGTCCAGAACAGATCATTACAATTAATTTACAAACACTTTGTAAAGCAAGAGATTGAAAAAGGAAAAGAAGGAAGATTGGTGATTATAAATACCCCAATTGTAGCAGAAACTATGGATGAAGCATTTGAAATATTCAAATACTTCACAGAAAGAGGAATACCAGTCTGTTCAACCACTAGCATGCAAAGCGGTTGTGGTAAACAATTGTATGAGAGCCATATTGATGACGAGTTTATAGATAGATTTGCAAAGTATTATGCACAAGCAATTGACCTTTCGATCAGGAGAGGAGTAATAACTCAAGAATATTTAGAAGAGTTTGGCCCATCTCCTTACGCAGGTGTTGCACATTGTATGCAACTTTGTAATGGTCTCTTGATCAGATCTACAGGCCAGCTTATAAGATGCCCAGGCGCAGACCATGAAGAATGGAGGGATAATATAACTCCAGAACAGTTGATAAATGAAGGTATTGCCAAGTTATGGCCTTACACAAAAAACCATGCGCAAGAACCAGCAGTCAATATAGGATGTCTTGCAAAGAGCATGATCTTCAATAAAGACTTCAATAGAAAAGTGATGCAGTATTACAATGAATTAAAAAAATAAATTTTTTATTCCTTTTTCTTATTCCCAAAGTAAAAGAATTTATCTATTGCCACGTCCTCTGGAGCAAACCCTCCTGTTCTGTGGTGCGGCTTTTTTTCTTTTTCTTCTTCTTCCTGTGGAGGATCTATTTTGCTTTGCACTTCTTTTGGTTCTTCTTTAGGAAAGTTTGTTGTAATAGGAGCATTTGGTCTTGCCCTTTTCAAGAGTTCAATCTCTGTAGAAAGCTTTTCTATCTTCTCGTTGAACTTTTTAAAAGCCTCATTTATTTTCTTGTTATTCATCTCAATTAATAGTTCCATGCGTTTCTGCTGGAAATAATCATTGGTTTGCTCTGTCATTTGTTCACCTCTTAGCAAAGTTTTCTTTTATAAAATTAATCATCATCTCATTGTTAGACAAAGTGTATGCATCCATTGCTGAGGATAGTAAACCTTCTTTTAGGCAGATATCTCCAACCTTGTTTAGCCTTTCTTTATCTTCAGCTATCTGGAAAGCCTTTAATGCATAACTAAACTTTCTGTCTTTTATACACTTTTCTCCTAATTCAGTTAATTTCTCCTTATCATTTAGTTCTTTGAAAACCTCAAAAGCATAATCTAGTTTCTCTGTTTTAAGGCATTTCTTGCCAACTTTAGCTAAAGCATCTGTATCGTTTACTGCTCTGAAAGCTCTTATAGCACTTGCCAGATGCCCTGCTTGAAAACACCTGTAACCTGCTTCTACAATCATATTCTTATCCCCTGCTAATTTGTAAGCTTCAATCGCGTTATCAAATTGAGCTAGTTTTTCATAATCTTTGCCAACCTCAACTAACCTGTTCCTTTTTCCTGCCAGCATAAAGGATTTAGCAGCGTCGTTTAAATTACCTCTTCTCAAATACTCTTCTCCTAAAGTTGCAAGAAGCTCTACCCTCATATCAGGGCTGAACATAGACAAGTTAATATTATCTATACCCTTTTTCATCAACGCAGGTATAATCCTTTTAAAACCCTCTTCCTTAGGCTTAGAAACAAACATATCCTTATTCTCTTCAACAATATCATCAACAATCTTCTTAACTATCTCGTCATCCGCCATCCTAAACACCTCAAGTGTTTTTCCTCTTTTTTTGCGTTTTAGAAAGACTTTGGAGGAAGATTATAAAAAGTTTATGGTGTATTTGCCCAACTATACCTACCTGTAGTATTCCATCTATTCAATTGTTCAGAAGTCATCACTATTTTCTCCATTTCCTTCTTGGCCAAAGTTATCTCATGTGGCTTAAAGTTATTAATACTGTGTGGTGCAGCGTTTAATTGATACAGCTCTGGAAACTCTTCTATAGAATACACCATATTTTCCTTGTAAGATCTCCAGTTCAAGGTTCCAGGGAATATAGAATGGATAAAAGGCGTCATCAGACTCATGCCACCCTTACTTTTAACTAAAGCATCTATCTCTTTTGACCTTTCTGTAGCTAGATCAAACCCTTTTTGAGTATCCTCCATAGTCCCTATGATAGATGAATAAGTTATCCTTTTAGTACCTGCATAAAGTATCGCTTCCAATACTTTCTTTTCCTTATCAAAAGTCATCAGCTTATCATACCT
The DNA here is from genome assembly GCA_964550525.1 of uncultured Methanosarcinales archaeon. Taxonomy (GTDB): domain Archaea; phylum Nanobdellota; class Nanobdellia; order Woesearchaeales; family JANQNQ01; genus CAZJZJ01. The sequence continues at coordinate 47,515 of CAZJZJ010000005.1, read as the reverse complement.
CTCATGAGGGTTCTCTTCTTGTAAACATTCTGTAGGGAAATACTCCCCATAACAACCTATATATTTCCCATCTACTATTTCATGTGAATACAACTCATTGATAAGCTCATAATCTGGTTGGTCAGTATCACCATCCCAAAGATCTCTGATAACCATACCTTGAGAAAACTCATAAGCAAAACCTTTCTCCTTCAACATCCTTGCTAATGAGATAAGATATTTCCTTCCCTCTTTTTTACCTAACACAGAATCATACATCACAGAACTTAAACTATCATCCCAGATGTTAATTGTGCTTACCCCGTAGGCTTTCACATAATCAAGCTCTTTTTCTACCCTTTGTAAGCTTTTGAACCTAAATTTTTTTACTCCGTGTTTAGCTGGCACAGTACAATAATTACAAAACTGCATACAACCCCTTGTAATAAACATCCATACCATTGGTGTACTAACTCCATCAGGCAAAGGAAAGCATTCTATCGGAGTTGTCCATAAATGCATGTCTTCTTTAAGTACATCTAGATAAGGTAAAGGGATCTCATCCAAGATAACTCTTGCAGCAAAACCTGTAGTTTTAACTCCTTCATCAGAGATATATTTTATTCCATTAATCCCATTCAAGCTTGAACCATCTTTGATTGCCCTGATTATTTCTGGCAAAGAGTTCTCTGCTTCGCCAAAAATAGCAATATCTGCTAGACCTTCTTTCAAGTAATGGTCAGCCCTAAATATTGCTTCGTTACCCCCAATAATTATTTTCATATTAGGGTTTACACTTTTCGCATATCTCATAAAGTCAATAGCTATGTTTGACCAAGAGGTTGGGTTGATGCTGATACCAAGAATATCTGTTTGCTTTAATTTTGATTCTAGCTTCTGAAAAAGCATACCCTTCCTTGAAGCAATCATCTCACCATCACCATATCTAAACTTTTTGTAAGGGGTAATTTTATCCTGATCTCTAATCTTCATGTCTATTGTTTCAACTTCACAAAGACCAGTCTGCTTAACTATCGCAGGAATAAAGTAAAGACTAGGTTTAGGATAGTTAGTCCTAATTACCGAACTTACAATTTCTTCTCCATTATCTCTCTTCCACAAAAGATGTAAGCTTGGAAGCTCTACTTGAGTATATTTCATTTGTTTTACCACCTACAAGTGATCTATTTTTCAACATATAAGAACGTATTTAAAGAAAACTGCCACAAAATAGAAATATTTAAATAAAACATTCTACCATAATAGAAATATGCTTAAAAAACTAGGCTTAAAAGACAAGAAGATATTGTACCAATTAGAACTAAATGCAAGAAAGCATAACAGCGAGATTGCTAAGAAGGTAGGCCTAAGCAGGGATGCAGTTGGGTACCGCATCAAACAGTTAGAGAAAAAAGAGATTATCAGAGGATACCATACAGTGATAGACACTTCAAAGTTAGGCTATATGTTCTACAGGGTTTACTTAAGGCTGATGGACCTACCTGTAGAAAAACAAAAAGAATTGATTGAGTTCTTAAAAAAAGAAAAGAAGGTATGGTGGATAGCTACCTTAGATGGAAACTGGGATTTTGTTTTTGCAATATGGGTAAAAACAAACAATAAATTCAGAGAATTCTACAATAGATTAAGCCTAGGTTTTAGGCAACATATTAAGGACAGGCTAATCTGTCCCATAACTGCCTACAAACAGTTTGCAAGAGAGTATTTTCTTGGAAAGAAAAAGACAAAAAAAGAGACAATTGTCGGCGAAAGCAAAGAAGAGAAATATGACAAAACAGATCTGGAAATACTTAAGATGCTCTCAAAGAATGCAAGGATTACTCTTTTAGAGATAGCCAATAGATTGCATCTTGACAGCATGACCATATACCACAGAATAAAGAAGCTAGAAACAAAAAAGATAATCCAGGGATATAGAGCGGATCTTGATATAAGTTTGCTAAAAAGAGACTTCTATTCAGTTAAAGTAAATGTAAGAGATATATCCCAGATAAAACAAATGGAAAGCTACATAAAAACAATCCCTGAAACAACAGCAGTCATAGAAGCTGTAGGCAGTTATGATTTTGAATTTGATTTAGAAGTAGACAGCTCAGAAAGATACTTCAAGATAATTGAAGACCTAAAGAAAAAGTTCAACATGATAAGAGAAGTGAGCTATTTTAGGGTTCTAAAGAATTATAAAGTGCTTTATATGGTGGAGGTATGACTACATGCTATGGACAGCTAAATTCAAAGTAAAGCATAAAGGGTGTTGGATATTGCCCCGTACTGTCAAGTATAATCTTACTGTAACAGGTATCCCTCTAAGTATGTATGAAGAGAAAGGAGAAAAGTTTCACAGCAACATTAGTTTTCTTAAAGGTGAAGAGAAAAATAAAAAAAAGTATATTGCAGATTTGAAAAAAGATCCTAATGTTGTAAACTTCCAGATCCGTGGTGACCAGATCTTTGCATTAGTCAAAGGAAGCGACTTTATCTCACATTATTTTGACCCAAGTTTTTTCTTCATAAAACCAGTTGTACATAAACAAGGCTATGAATATTGGCAGTTAGGTTGTTGGCAAAGAAAAAGATTGATGAAGTTCTACAAAGATATAAAAAAGATCGCAGAAGTTAAGATACTTCAACTAAAAAAAGGCATGCCTGATGTTTTTATCCAGCATGCTCTTCCCAAGTTAACAAAAAAACAAAGAAAAGCTTTTGAATTCGCACACGAGAACGGCTATTATTCTTATCCACGCAAAACAAGCGTGGAGAAATTAGCAGAGTTGCTAAAAGTGCCCAGGTCTACTTTCCAAGAACACTTAAGAAAAGCAGAAGCAAAGATGATGGATGTGCTGGTTGAAACAACAACAAAATAACCGTCACATGCCGGCAAAAAACCTAAATAAAAGCATGTGTTCTTAATTTATGGTGATGAAAAGTGGTTAAGAGAATATATTATGACGATATGTATATGAAAGAAGCTAAGGCCAAGGTTATCAAGATAGAAGGCAATAAAGTCTGGCTGGATCAAACAATATTTTCATTTAAATCTCAAGGAGAACCTTGTGATCAAGGCTGGATAAATGATCAAAAAGTAATAACTGTTGAGAAAGATAATGATGATAATATCCATATCATGGAAAAAGAGCCTTCTTTTAAACCAGATGATGAAGTAGAGATCAAGATTGATTGGGAAAGGCGCTATAAGATCATGAAAGGCCATACCAGCATGCATCTGATCTCAGCAGTCATGGATAAGTTCTACCAGGTAAGGGCTGTCGCAGGAGTTGTAGGTATGGAAAACTGTAAGCTTTCTTTTAAGATAGAGATAGAACAAGACATTCTTGACAAAGTAATGCAGGAAGTAAACAAAATTATTACACAAGGCGCAGAAATAAAAACCTATTTCGACGACAAAAGAGACGGCTTCAGATGGTGTGACATAGCAGGAACTCCAAAGATACCTTGCGGTGGAGTACATGTCAAGAACGTGAATGAGATTAACTCCATTACTTTGATAGAAAACAAAGTGAAGGGCAATCGGAGCACTTTGGCGTTAAAGATTGAGTAGCTACAACTCAACAAACTCTGTTTTTATTTGTTTTAATGAAGTCATTGAAATGACTTTTGCAAAACCATATCTTTTTACTGCTTGCTTTACAAAAGCATAGTATTCATCTATATCCTTGTTTCTTAGCTTTACAACAAGCTCATAGTCGCCAGTGCATATATCAACGCTTTCTACTTCAGGGTGTTTTGCAATCTGTTTTGCAATCTCTTCTGGCTCTGCATAGTGTTCCTGGGTTAGGTTAATCAATAGATATGTGCAATGCCCTTCACCAATCTTTTTGTAATTAAACACTGCTTTGTATGTTTTTATTGCACCTTGTTTCTCTAGTTTCTTTATATTGTAATGTATTGTTGTAGACGGCTCTTTAAGCTTCCTTGCTACCCTAGCAATCTGTGGGGTGCAATGTCCCTTCTTAAACAAGTTAATGAGTTTCCCTGTAATATCTTTCATATTTTCGTATAATATTCAATTATTTATATATTTTTCGGTCAATATTTGAATATTATTCAGTTATTTATATTAAGATAAGGGTATTACTGTATTACATGAAATCAAAACAAATCAATAAACTTGCAACACTGCTTGGAATAGGCGGTCTAACAGGACCTATAAGCTTAGCTGCTCTGGCTGGGTTTTTCAAGCCAGAGAATGCGTTTTCAATAGCTGTGCTGTTCATGGCAGGCCCTGGAGCTATATTGACTGCTGTTTTATTCGACGGCACAATGAAGCAAAGGATGTTAGCAGCCCTATTAGCAGGCATTATAGCAACCATAATAGTAGTCTTAGCAGCAGGTGTCGGCCCTAAACTGCTTAGTTTTGTAAACATGAACATACTCAAGATAGTCGGAGGCCTAGGTGTAGCTGCAATCGGCCTTTTAATCATGGGGATAAAGATCCCAGAAAGCCTACCAACAATAATCATGGTTTTTGGGATTATTTTGAGTTTTTTGTTGAGGTAGATTTGTTTTTATAAGGAGAAGCCTTTACTGTAGAACCAGTATTAGCAATTATTACATCAAATTTTGGCTGAATCTCCTCCAATATTTCATGTTCTGGTATCACTATTCCAGAAACACCATGTTGAAATCTAGGATTATAGATCAAAACATTAATGTTAATACCCCTATTAAGTGCAGCCTGAACTTTTTTTTCTGCAAAACGTATCTCATCTGGAACCATGTACAAAAGCAGGTAATCATTAGTGCAGCCATCTCTCAAAGAATCTGCATATAAGCTACCCCTACTACCAATTGTACCCATAGCTTCTCGCCAAAGAGCTAGAGATAACTGTCCACCCAAATAACTTTTCCCGCTATTAGGCAACCCATATATGCCTATCAAAACAGGCTTTTCTTCTACCTCTTTGGCTAACTCAATTATCCTTTCAATACCTTGTTCTAGACTAAGCTCTTCAACCATGCTTAGATAAGTTTAAAAACCCATTTATATGTTTTTCGGTTTTATTACTACCCTTAAGTGGTTACAAAAACGAAAGATTTATATACTTGTATTACTTAATAATACATAGGTGAAAAAAGATGGAATTCGTAAATCTAAGCGCAATTCAGTTTGTTGATGTAGTTGACAGCATGATTAAACAACATAGATTTTCTCAAGTAATTGATGACAATACAAAGATTGAAATCAGCCCAATCAGTGGAATAATCACAGATGAGTATTAGGAGGTGAAAAAACATGAGACAAACCCTTGAAAAAATAATCAGGAAATCTAGACGTATTTTCAGACGTATAGATATAGACCCAGAATTCGAGCATCTAAGTGCATACGACCCTAACTACCTAAGGATATTGCACAACATGACTTGGGGTAATGAAGCAGCTTTCTAGGAAAAATGAAAACCCGAATGAGCATTAGCCTTGATGAGGATACAGTAAAGCATATCCAAGATAAGTTAAGGACTGGACAGTTTAGAAACAAGTCTCATGTAGTTGAATTTGCTGTAAAAAAGCTTTCTGAGAGTGTGAGGTTAGAATGAGCCAAAAGTATCAAAAAGAAGACCAAGAAGAAAAACAAGACCTTGACCAAGAAGAACTAGCAAAAGTAGTCGCAGAGATGAACAAGAACCAACTAGAAAAAAGAACACTAGAAGACGGCACAGAAGTAAAAGTCAAGCCAACAACTGGGATTATTGAAGATGAGTATTGAGGATGGAAAACACATACCGATTAAGTAATTATGGAGAAAATGCTTTGGAAGCTTTGGTTAGTCCAGAGACCTTTAGGAAAGAGCTTATTTCTAAGTATTATACTCAAGAGCAAGTCAGAGCGATAGAACAGTTTGACAAACAGGACACTTATTCAGAAAGCCAGATTGCAGAAAACATAGATAAACAAGTAGTCAACGAACTAATGCGACAAGGTGTAATAGAAAGCGCAGATTCCCCTAAAATCAGAAAAACAAACCCATTGAGAGATGTCAATACAGCAGTCATTGATTTAACATATGCCTGCAATCTTACATGTCCTAATAAATGTTATCATCAGAAAGGCAAAGGCCAGCTTAACACTTCTGAATTAAAACAAGTTATAGATACTTTCAAGAAAATGGGTGTAGGAACCTACTATTTCCACGGAGGAGAACCTACACTACGTAAAGATCTAAAAGAGATAATCAGTCATGCATCAGAAGAAGGCAAATATCATGTTTCTATGGTTACGAACGGTTTAATACCCAATCCAGAGAAATACTTATCAGAATTAGTAGATGCTGGCTTGAACCAAATATATTTCAGTGTTGACGGAATCAAAGAAGACCACGACATTGCCAGAGGAAAAAAAGGTGCATTTGACTATGTGATAAATACTATCGCATCTGCACAAGCCATAAACAAAAGGCTTGCTAAAGAAGGAAGGCGACTTATTGGAATTGCAGTATCTTCAACACCAGAGAATCCTAAGAGTAGAGATAGATTCATTTCAGAGATAAAAAATTATATACCTAATGCTAAACTATATGGCAGAGAAGATGTAGAAGATTGTGATATACCTTTTACAGTTAATGACAGGATATGGCAGATAGCAAACGCCGCAGACTTTGAAACAAGAGAAGGCACTTCCCAAAAAAGTTTTGATGATCTAAGAACACCTACATGTAGTCTACAGCCAGATAGAATATTAGTAAGGCCTGACGGTGTAATAGGCCATTGTTGGATAGGTTATGCAGGTGGAGAGTTTGGAAAACTAGACCGTACTTCATTGGAAACTATCCAAGAAAGCCTGATAAAAAACCTTAACTCAATCCAGCAAACAGAAGAGTACAAGGTTGCAGCTGAAGGCAGAATCAAAGAGACAGTAAAGTACGTTAACAGAAGCATGTTCCCTGAAAAATACGAAATGTTTTGCACGCCTATGGTTATTACACTTGGAGTTTGGTATCATATGAACAAGTTAGCTGCAGAACAAGACAAGCAAATAGATGACCCTGAAATAATCAAACAAGCAAACCAAATAGTTGCAGAAGAGTATGGTTTTAAAACAAAAGAGGATGAGTATTGAATCAGAATATAATGATCAAAGGACAGTGGTCTCTGAGAAGTAGTAACAAATCCGAAACATTTATATATAAGTATGGCCTCCAACAAAAATTAGAAGACAATAAACATCCTGATGATTATAGGTAAAAAAAATGGAAAAAGAAATCAATATTTTGTATGTACCTTGTGGTGGAAACGTTAAGGTAGGTGAAACTGTAGCAGAATTACTCTCAAATGATGTAAGATATAGGGATGATCAAAGAGTGAAAGCTCTGGAAGAAGCATTTAATATCGGACGTAAAGCACTTGAGGTAGCTGAGGAACTAGGGGTAATAGAATCAGATGGCTCAGGTAGTCAAAAATATCATTTCCAGATAAAACGTGGTGATGATGTTTTCAAGGTCTCAATAGATACTAGTTTGCCTGGATATTTACAAAAAAAGTATGATCTAATAGAAGTCTGTTTCCATGAGTACGGAGACAATATTGCAGAAGAAGTGAAAAAAAGTGAAAAAAACAAGGACACCAAAGTAGTGGATGCCTGCCTTGATTACTTAACACTTGAAAACGTAATGGAAGTTATAGATCAAAAGAGCAATAAAGCATAAATTACTAGTATTTTTCTTTTTTTTCTTCTATTTTCTAACCAAAAACCGAAAACTATTTATACTAGTTCGTCCACTTAAACTCGTTCTGGTTGACCTTAAATCAACGGAGCAATAAGCTGGAGGTGAACAAAATGATGTGGAAACCGTCAGATATGTTCGAAGAAATGAAGAAAATGCGAGATGAAATGGATAAGATAGTTAAAGGTTTTTTCGATGAATCTACTCCTTTGTTAGGGCACATGGACGCTAGAATGCCTGCAAAATACGAAAAGGAGTACAGGAAACCGCTTAATTACATGTACGAGACTGAAAATTCAGTTATTTCCTGCTTTGAAATGCCAGGCGCAAATAAAGCTGATATAAAGGTAGATATTAAAGACAATATAATGGAAGTAAAGGTGGAAAAGAAGGGTGAAACAGAGCATAGAAATGACAAAGGTGAGGTACATAGAGCATTCAAACAGCAGTTTTATGTGCAAAGAATGCTGCCTTCGGGATTAGAGCCTGACAAAGCAGATGCAACATACAAAGATGGCTTGCTAAAGATAGAGATTCCAAAAGTGAAGAAAGAAACAAGCAAAGTCAAGAGACTTGAGATCAAATAGGTGATTATTAATGAAAGAAAAGGAAGAAATAAAAGAGGCTGTTGAAGAGAAAAAGAAGGAACACAAAAAAAAACACAAACTAACTGAAAAAGACCAGATCAAAGAGTTAACAAACACATTACAGCATCTACAAGCAGAGTTTGAAAACTTCAAAAAAAGAGTAGAAAGGGAAAAAGAGCAGTATTGCAAGTATGCAAATGGACAACTGTTGCTGCACCTACTTCCAATTATTGATGTTTTTGAAGAAGCTCTAAAAAGAAAAGAAAACAAAGACCAATTCGTTAAAGGGATTGAACTGATACATCAGCAGCTTAACAAACTACTTGATGAACAAGGTGTAAGAAAGATTGAATGTGAAGGAAATAAATTTGACCCTTACTATCATGAAGCACTGATGCAAGAAAAAACAGAAGGTAAAAAAGAAGGTACAATCCTTGAAGAACTTCAGCCAGGTTATATGCTGAAAGACAAAGTACTGAGACATGCTAAAGTAAAGGTAGCTAAATGATAAGAAAAGATACACCATTGAAACAAGTACTCAAGATAGGAGAACATTGCGATCAATGTGGACATTGTTGCAGGTTTGCTTCAGGTTTTTTAGTTAATGAAGATACTACAAAGATATCTAAACACCTCAAAATAAGTGAAGAAAAACTAAAAAAGCAATACCTGGAGCCTGTAACAAAGTTCAATACTAAATTATACCGACCAAAAACAAAGAAGACAAGCAAGCCATACGGACCTTGCATCTGGTTCAATGAAAAAACAAACAAGTGCAAGATACATAAAGTCAAGCCATTGCAATGCAAGATGTGCAATTGCAAAGAGCATGGTGAAGACCTGTGTTTATGGTTTGCATTGAATCACTTCCTTAATCCGCATGACCCTGAATCAGTAAGGCAATACGCGCTTTACATGGATACTGGCGGGAAAACATTGCCAGGAGGAGAACTAAAAAACATAATCAAAGACAAAGAGATGCTGAAAAAAATGTTAAACTACGAGGTGTTCAAATAAAATGTTAAGACAAAAATCATACTTAAACCCTGAAACAATCTTGAAATACTTTATTTCAAAAGACGAAAAAGTAGATACATTAATCATATGCAACAGGCCAGATTCAAACCTTGTCACAACTGATCATGCTCTTTATGAAGCTTTAGGCAGTATCAAGGAAAATGACAACTTTAACTGGAGAAAACTAGTCAAGTTCCTTGAAACTGTGCAAGTGATTTCATATGAGAACGTACATCGTAAAACAAAACCTTTGCTCACAGATAAAAGAGTAGAGGAGTTAAGGAAAAAAGCACTATCCAAGGAGGAAATACAAAAATGAAAGAAAAAAAACTTAATTTAAACATAAACGATGGCCCTGATTTTTTCGCTCATGAATCAGCGATTAATTTCGGACCTATGCAGTTTATACTTGATTTCAAGAGTGTAACACCAAGGAATGATCCTAGGGCTAAAGAAGGTGCTGTATTGTGCTTAAGGCATAATGTGGTAATGATGGACCCGTTCCATGCAAAGCATTTCCTAGGCAAACTGACAAAGATGATGGAGAATTATGAAAAAGAGTACGGCAAGATAGATAAGCCTAAAGCAATCAAAAAGTTTGAGAAAAAGCATAAAGGCAAAAAAAAGATTACAAAAAAAGCCGAGATACCAAGTTATCTTGGTTAACGGAGGTCTAAAAAAATGGCAACTAAAAAAGAAAAAATAATTGGTATTGATCTTGGTACAAGCAATTCTGCAGCTGCAGTCCTGCAAGCAGGAAAACCAACAATTATTCCAAGCGCTGAAGGTACAAGCTTATATGGTAAAGCTTTCCCAAGCGTAGTAGCTTTCACTAAAGAAGGCCAGAAGCTTGTTGGTGAACCAGCTAGAAGGCAGGCAGCAACAAATGCAGAAAGAACAATTACTGCAGCTAAACGTAAGATGGGTACGAACCATAAGTACAAGATTAATGGAAAAGAGTATACGCCGCAACAGATATCTGCATTCATCTTGCAAAAGATCAGAAAAGATGCTGAAGAGTTTGTAGGCGAGCCAATAAAAAAAGCAGTTGTCACAGTACCGGCTTATTTTGACGATGACCAAAGGCAGGCTACAAAAGATGCAGGTACAATCGCTGGTTTAGAGGTAGTAAGGATAATCAACGAGCCAACTGCAGCTTCACTAGCTTATGGTCTTGATAAAGGAGATAAAGATCACAAAATCCTTGTTTTTGATTTTGGTGGCGGTACTTTAGATGTTACAATCATGGAATTCGGTGAAGGCGTGTTTGAAGTCAAATCTACAAGCGGTGATACACAGCTTGGTGGTACTGACATGGATGAAGAGATTGTAAACCATCTACTTGAAGAGTTCAAGAAGAAAGAAGGTATGGATTTAAGCAAAGATCCAACTGCAATGCAAAGATTAACAGAAGCAGCTGAAAAAGCTAAGATTGAGCTTTCCAATGTAATGGAAACAGACATCAATCTACCTTTTATTACAGCTACAGACCAAGGTCCAAAGCATCTTACAATGAAGCTTAAGAGAGCTAAATTAGAGCAGCTTGTTGAGCCTATAGTAAACAAATGCAGAAAACCTACAGAACAAGCTATTGAAGATGCAAAGCTTAAAGTAAATGAGATTGACAAAATCATCTTAGTTGGCGGCCCTACAAGAATGCCAATTGTAAGAAAGTTTGTTGAGGATTTTGTAGGAAGAAAAGCTGAACGCGGTGTTGATCCTATGGAATGTGTTGCACAGGGCGCATCAATCCAAGCAGGTGTTTTAGCTGGAGAAGTTAAAGACATCTTACTTTTAGATGTAACTCCTTTGACTTTAGGCATAGAAACACTTGGCGGTGTAAGAACAGAATTGATACCAAGGAATACAACTATCCCTACCAAGAAGAGCCAGGTATTCAGTACAGCTGCAGATAACCAGCCAGCTGTAACCATTAATGTGCTTCAGGGCGAACGTCCAATGTCAGCTGATAACAAAAGCCTAGGAAGGTTTGATCTTGTCGGGATACCTCCTGCACCAAGAGGAATCCCACAGATCGAGGTTACTTTTGACATTGACGCTAACGGAATTGTGCATGTAAGCGCTAAAGATCTTGGCACTGGCAAAGAGCAGTCTATAAAGATAACTGCAAACCAGAAACTAAGTGAAGAAGAGATTGAAAAAATGAAAAAAGATGCAGAAGCTCATGCTGACGAAGATAAGAAACGTAAAGAAGAGATAGAAACAATCAACAAGGCAGATACTTTAGTTTACACTTCAGAGAAAACATTGAAGGAGCTTGAAGGCAAGGTTGACAAGAAAGAGCTAGAGACAATCAAAGGTAAAATCATGGAATTAAAAGAACTGCTTAAACCAGCTCAAAAAGATTCTGCAGCAATCAAGAAAAAGATGGAAGAGATCAATGAGCTCACACAAAAGATGTCAACTGAGCTTTATAAAAAAGCTTCACAAACAAAACAAAAGACAGAAGGAAAAGAAGAAAAATCCAGAAAAGATAAAAAGGAGAAGGTAGTTGATGCTGAAGTAGTTGATGAAGGAGAGGTTAAAGGTAAGAAATAATAGTAAATGAGAACACGTCATACAAATGACACGTTTGGAGTAGGCCCAACTGGCGCAGCTGTTGGGCTGTTTTTATTACTTATAGCTATGTCCCTTGACAAAGTGTTTGAACTTCCTGTTTTACATTTTTCTATTGGCAACAAGGTCCTTGTTGTTTTATTCTTATTTACATTAGCAAGCCTAGGTATCTACCACTCAGTTAGGTTACTGCCTTTAAACAAAAGAAGCAAAGAACTAATCACAATAGGTATGTACGGTAGAGTAAGACACCCTATTTACTTTTGTATGATATTTTTTATTTACCCTGCTTTCGCAGTCATCATGGATTCAATCACAGCATTAGTTTTTACAATAGTTTATTATATTACCTTTATTTTCCTTGCTAAAAAAGAGGAAAACGGGCTTTTAAACATATTCGGAGAGAAATATGTGCGTTACATGAATGAAGTACCAAAATTCATACCAAAGTTGAAATAACAATGGCTAAAGACTATTACAAAATATTAGGAGTAGACAAGAATGCTACAAAAGAACAGATTAAGAAGGCTTACAAGCGTTTAGCTAAGAAGTATCATCCAGACTTAAACAAAGATGATGGTGCTGCTGAGAAGTTTAAAGAGATCAGTGAAGCTGCTTCTGTGTTAGGAGATGATAATAAAAGACAGCAGTACAATCAGTTTGGTGACGCTGATGCGTTTAAAAGAGCTAGCGCAGGTGCAGGCGGTTTCAGTGGATTTGATTTCTCAGATTTCATGTCAAGTACATCAGGGTTTGGAGATTTTGGTGATATTTTTGACCAGTTCTTTGGCGGTGGAAGAAGAGGCAGAAGCAGAAGAAGAGGCCCAAGCAGAGGTTCTGATCTAAGGTTTGACTTAGAAATAAGTTTAGAAGAAGCAGCTTTTGGTGCAAAAAAACATATAATTATCCCAAGGCTTGAAACATGCACTAAATGTGATGGATCTGGAGCGGAATCAAAATCCGATATTAAAACCTGCCCTGAATGCCATGGAAGTGGAATGATACAAAGAGCTCAAAGTACGGGTTTTGGAATTATCTCAACAACTACAACATGCGGTAAATGCAGAGGTGAAGGTAAAGTTATCAAGAACCCATGCAATGTTTGCGATGGTGAAGGCAGGATAGAAAAGAAAAGAAAACTCGAGATAAATATTCCTGCTGGCGTAGAAAACGGCACTAGGTTAAGAGTTAGTGGTGAAGGTGAAGTCGGTGAAAGAGGTGCTGGTCCAGGAGACCTTTATGTTGTTTTGCATGCCAAAGAGCATGATTTGTTTGAAAGGCAAGGAAATGATCTTTACATTGATGTACCAATTACATTTGCACAAGCTGCTTTAGGCGATGAAATCGAAGTGCCTACATTAAAAGGCAAATCTAAGATGAAGATCCCTTCAGGCACACAAACAGGCACTACTTTTAGGATGAAAGGTAAAGGTGTCCAATCACTACAAGGTTATGGCACAGGCTCGCAGATGGTAAGAGTAATCATACAAACACCTAAGAAACTAAACAAGAAACAAAAAGAACTGCTAAAAGAGTTCGAAAAACAAAACAAAGACAAAAAGCCGTATAAGAAACTGTTTGAAAAGGTTAAGGGAGTTTTTTCTTAACATACTCAACAACAACCTCAGGTACTAATTCTTCCCAATTATCATTCTTCAACATCCTGTCACGTACTTCAGTCGCAGAGATGTCATCAATCCTTCCGAGTTCTTTGATCTTGTAACCAGCATTCCTAAAAAGCTTTTTATGCTTTCCATCCCCGCAGATAACTACATCGAACTTGCCTGCTTTCTGTTCACAATGGGAAACCCATCTTGTGTCATCGAATATGTCTTCAATGAAAACTATCTCAAAACCTTGCTCTCCCTGTAAAGCAAGCTCAATCATCTTCTTTCTGTCTGCAGCAGAAAAAGGGTTTTCTTTAGTGCCAGATTCCTGAGCACTACCAATAGCAATAATCAATTTATCGAATTCCTTCAAAGCCTGTTTCATTACAGTAAGATGGCCTTTTTGTAAAGGCTGAAAACGTCCTATGTAGAATGCAGTTGTCATTTTAAACCCTTATAATAGGTGGTGTTTTTCTTTTATGCTCATGCACCCAGAGGCGTTTAATAACATTATCAACAATCTTAGGATCAAACTTTTTCTCTATTTCTTCCCTTGGCACACCTTCATCTATCATTGAAAGTATCTTATCTAGTTCAGAATAAGGAGCTCCAAGCTCTTTTTCATCTGTCTGGCCTTCAAACAATTCTGCAGTTGGCGCTTTCTCAATAATCTCTTCAGGTACTTCAAGCTCTTTAGCCAGCTCAATAACTTTTGTTTTAAACAGATCACCAATCACAAAGATGTCTGCAGCTAAATCACCGTATTTTGTCCCATAACCAAGAAGAATCTCGCTTTTGTTAGAAGTACCCATAACTAAAGCGTTATGAGAGTTTGCATAATTGTAAAGTATAACTGCCCTAACCCTAGCCATAGTATTCATTGCAGCCAGATGTGTAAGATCCCAAGGCAATTCTGTAAAAGGTTCAATAAATTCATCTATTTTCACAGTAGTTGTTTTAACATTAAACTTTTTTGCAACCTTTTTTGCATGCTCTATGCTTTTCTTAGAAGTCACATCAGAATAAGGCATTAAAAGTCCGTGTACGTTTTCAGCACCTAAAGCTTCAACTACTAATCCTATCACAACAGAAGAATCAAGTCCGCCGCTTAATCCAACGACTGCCTTTTTCAATCCAGTCTTTTGCATGTAATCCTGGACACCAATGATTAGCTTTTTTTTGATTTCTTTCATAGGGAAAGGTATTGTTAAGAAACTTAAAAAGGTTGTTATTTTTTCAATTTACTCGACTTATACTTATGCTCTTCATAAGGCTCAAGCCTGACCACTTTAGTCCTAAGCCCTCTTTTAACTAAACTTGTTTTTAAGTCCTTAGAAAAAGAGTTCTGATCATAACCCAGACAGATTATGTCCGGCTTTATCGATTCAATTATAGAGTATTTGTCCTCTTCGTTCCCAAGATAAACTTCATCTACATAAGGGCTCTCATTAACCGCTTTCATTCTCTGCTGCTCATTGTATTTAGGCTTCTTACCTTTAACCTCTTCTATAGTTGAATCCCTGCCTACAACAACTGCAAGAACATCCCCATACTTCTTAGCCTGCTCAAACAAGCTGATATGCCCTGGATGCAGTAGATCAAATGCTCCGAAAACTAGGACCTTTTTCATAATGAAAAAAGAAAAATCACTTGTTTAAAAATGTTCTGTTTTCAATATTTATTAACTCAGGTGCCAAAGCTAAGGCCGTCTGTGCCATCAATGCCATTAATGCGAAGCATTGATGGCATGGCCAGATGTAGTTTTGCGAACGAGTTTTAAGTGAGCAAAATGAAGTAGGCCTTAGCTTGGCACAGAACCTGTTTTCAATAACATTTATATATGACTTCTTGATTTCTTGCTTAGGTGATAATCATGGGTTCAACTTATTTTTGTAAAAGGGCAGTAAGGCCTAAGAGAAAGAGAGCTAAAACAAGGCCTAAAACATTTAAGACAGAAGCATCAGCTAATGCTTATGCTAAGAAACAAGGCATTAAAAAGTACAAACTAGTTAATATTAAAAGCAAAGAGAGTTCTAAGAAAAAGATTAAGATTGTTAAGGATTAAGCCTTCTCCAACTTAACCCAATCTATACCTGCTCTGCCGCAGTTATCAGTTGCTTTATTTACAAAAGTAATTGTGACCTTATGTGTGTTGACTGCATTTGTAGGTACTTTAACAGTAGCGATAATATTATTGCCTTGTTTGTGTTTAAACTGATATACAGTTACTCCATTGACCAAAACATCAAAACTGTCATCGCATGTTCCGTCATAATGTTTAAATGAAAGAACATGAGGCCGATAAGTGTCTTCTATCCACATAAGCACACTTTGCTTTGCTCTAAGAGTCATCCATTTCTCTTCTCCATTGGTACTAGCCCACCCTACTAGATCATGGCATTCCTCATCTTCAGTCCCAAAATCAACATAATTGTCCATACAAGCTGGACTCTTTAATTCTCTAGTTGCCCTTTCTATTGGCCTAGGATTAGGATTTGTAAGCCGTCTTGTAACTACCTCTTCTTTGTAAGCTGGCATCTGCTTAGTAACGCTAGTATGTCTAGCACTGCTTATAAAAAACAAAACACCAAAAAAGAACAATATACCAATTAAGATCCAAAACCAAAAATGCTTTCCAGAATAAAGTTCTTTTGTTTTCTCAACTTTCTTAGATGTTTTCTTTTTCTTCCCATCTGAGAAAACACCTGGCTCTATCTTAGCACCACAATCAGGACAGAATTCATCTCCTGTTTCTAACTTAGCTCCGCAATCAGGACAGTATTTTGGCACATGTACACCTTTTTAAAAAAATAAGATCCCCTCCGCCGGATTTGAACCAGCAACCTTTCGGTTACGACTGATCGTGCTTCATCTTAGCCGTTAGGGCAACTCTGCACGACTTCTACAGCCGAACGCTCTAGCCATTGAGCTAGGAGGGGCTAATCATAAAAGTAGAAGTAAAGGGTTTATAAATTTAACTGAAAAAAAAAGAATTAAGGCCCAACTCTGAGCCTGTTTGACTTAACTATTACCTTCTTGCCTTTCTGATCCTTGTAATGTACTTCTCCTGCTGGTAAGATAAATTCGCCAAGTATGCTTAACCTTGATTTAATCTTGTAAGTGATTATCCTGTCTTCACCAGGGTCAAGGCTGTCCATATCCCAGATTATCTTTGTCTTGCCTTTCTTTGTCTTAAGTATTCTACTTGGGCTTAAAGTGCCTATCTGGATTTCCTTTTTTACATCTGCGATATGAGGGATAATATCCATTATCTCAATCTTATTAACTGCTTTATTGCCTGTATTCTTAACATTCAACATGATCTTAATCTCTGAGATGCCGCCTTCCTGCATATCAACAGTTGGTGCGTTCTTTGTCATGATTATTGGGCTTTTCATGTAATAATACACCCAGATAAGAATTACAAACAGACAGACTATAAAAAACAAGGTTCGGTAGCTTGTAGTGATTACAATCTCTGCTGTTTCCTTTGGTTTAAGCTCAATATCCCAAGCAAGGAATTTCTTGCCATCTGCATTCTCAATTGTCTTTGATTTTGGCTTAGTTGAAGTAAATAAATCTTGTAAAGTTGTAGTAGGTATCTCTATTGTCTGTTTTTTCTTTAGATTACCTGTGTTTGTATAAGAAAAGACTGTTGTTTTCTTAAGGAAACCTTTTTTCTCTTCTTTCTTATCTAAAAAACTGGTTGTATAATCAAGTACAGAAAAATGTACATCAGAAGGCTTAAATGAATAGCCTTCAATAGTAACCATTGTCTTAATTGTATCCTTAATCGGTTCTTGCAATGGGTCTAATATTAAAGGTATCTCAACAAGGTTCGAACCCAGCGGCCTCAACCCAATTGTATATGTTTTTTGTCCAAGCAGTTTGCTTTCTACCTCAACTGTAATCTCGTTTTCTCCATAAGTCCTTGGATTTTTATTATCTATAAGAACCTTGATCTCAACCTCTTCCCTTGGATCAACCTCTGGAGGAACAATAACCCTTACACCAACATTTGGCACATATTTCCTTTCCTGCTCGCTTATTGGTTTAATGTAAACATTAAAAGGTATTGTTACAACCTTACCGCTTTCTTTATGTGTCAGCTTAGCTTCCATAGAATGGGTTTTGCCTTGAATAAGATCCTCTCTTGGCCTCATCTTTACCTTGACAATATTTGATTTCTCAGGATAAGCTTTTATACCAAAATCACTTGTACCATGATAAAGCGGATCTGTATATACATTCTTCCAATTATCTGAGAATATAAAATCAATATCAAACTTCTCTATTGTTTTTCTCTTATTCAAAATAATTATATTAAACTCTGCAAGTCCATCAATTGTAACCTTATCTTCAATAGCTTCAACAGTAATATCATAATCTGAACTTTCATAGATCTCATCACCAGGGGTTGTCACAGTAATTGCACCTACTGAAAAGCATAGAATTAATGTTAATATGACTGAAAATAATATCTTTTTGCCTGCCATAATGTCCTCACCTCACTATGTTTCAGTGTGATATACTATTATTTAAATGTTTCTTTTAACAGACGAGAGAATGTATTTTAGGAAAGGTAGTGAAAATGAAAAGAAAAAAACAATGGGGCTGCCCGGATTTCCAAAGAAACGGAGTTTCTCTTGTATAAGAAATCTCCGATTTCTGTTTGAACCGGGGTTAGACGCTCCCCGAGCGCCAATGATAAGCCAAACTACACTACAGCCCCTTGAGAAGAAATGAAGAATATAGGTGTATAAAAGGTTTTCTATGCAAAGATTTATTAACTAAAGTTAACTAAATCCAGGTATGGATGTAAAATCAAACCTATGGAAAATATATCTTATTAAACTATTTAGCAGCTTCTGGCTAATTGCACCCATATTGATCCCATTCTATGAATCAAACGGATTAAGTGCAACCCAAGTATTTACTGTTCAAGCAGTTTATTCATTAACAGTTTTAATCTTTGAGATCCCTTCAGGATATTTATCTGATGTTATTGGAAGAAAAAGAACTCTAATTTTAGGTTCAATTTTCTTGCCAATAGGAGTAGGTGTATACGCATTCTCCAATAGTTTTATTACTTTTGTAATCGCTGAATTTATTATTGCTATTGGTAATAGTATGCGTTCAGGAACAGAATCTGCAGTACTTTACGACAGTTTAAATGAATTGAAACAAACATCAGAATACAAAAAAACTGAAGGAAAAGCACATTTTTATCATAACGTAGGTACTTCAACTGCATCTGTATTAGGAGGTTTTTTAGCTTTAATAACATTAAGAACTCCATTTTATATCAATATAATTACAGCTGCAATGTTAATCCCATTATCTATCTCATTGATTGAACCAAGAAGAATAAAATTAGTTTCTGAGAATCATCTTAAAGAAATCCTCAGAATTGTAAAATATAGTTTAACCCATGCTAAAATAAGATCACTAATTATTTATTCCTCATTGTTATTAAGCACAGGGATTACTGGAGTCTGGTCATATTATATGTATTTTGGAAAACTTGGTTTAAGTGTAGGTTTTTATGGGGTATTATTTGCAGTCTTTGGTTTTTGTAGTGCATTAGGAGGAAGACAGGCACATTGGTTAGAGAATAAGATTGGAGGAAAAACATCATTATTTTTAATACTTTTAATATCCCCAATATTTATATCACTTGGTCTGATCAAATCAATCTTCTTAATCCCATTCATATTCCTAAATGGTTTCTTATGGGGATTCTCAGTACCTTTATTTATGGATTATTTAAACAAAATAATAAAATCAGATATAAGAGCTACTGTTTTATCAGTAGAAAGCATGATTTCAAGATTTTCTTTTGTGATTGTTGCACCAATTTTTGGGAAACTTATTGATGTTTATTCACTCTCTTTTGCGCACATTTCCATGGGGGTATTCTTTTTAGTAATTGGACTTCTTAGTTTGTTTTTATTGAAGAAGAATAAAGT
This sequence comes from uncultured Methanosarcinales archaeon, assembly GCA_964550525.1. Classification (GTDB taxonomy): domain Archaea; phylum Nanobdellota; class Nanobdellia; order Woesearchaeales; family JANQNQ01; genus CAZJZJ01. The sequence continues at coordinate 28,079 of CAZJZJ010000005.1, read as the reverse complement.
CATATAGTTCTAAACAACCCCACTCACATGCTCCTGTTTGCTGATACGAATAACATTGTCAACAAAACTTTCAACTTTGCTTTCATGGCTTACAATGATGACCTGTTTTATGCTTAGCTCTTCAAGGACTAATCTTACTTTATCCAACTGTTCAGTTGAAAACCCGTCTGTAGGTTCATCCAGGATAATAAGGTCTTTTGTTTTGATTTCAGCTTGTACATCATTAATAACTTTGTTCAAAGCAAGCCTGTAAGAGAGAGCAGCAGCTGTTCGTTCTCCACCGCTTAAGTGTTCAATATCAGTTTCATAACCGTTTTGTTCAATTATTGGAGTGAATTCTTCATCCAGCTTAGCTGTCATTGTTTCTTCTTCCATGATTAGGTTAAACCAGTGCTGAAACAGTTCACTGAATTCGTAATAGATCTTAATCATAACCTGTTTTTCCATAGTATGCATTAATTTAATGAAATAATTCTCAAGCCAGTTCTGGATTTCAAGGATTCTAGTTAGTTTTAGTTTTGTTTCTTCTTTTGTTTTGATGTCTTTTTCCAATTCTTCAACTAATTTCATCACACCTTCTTTTTCTTTTTCCAAAGAAGTCTTGCTTATTTCAAGTTTTCTTTCTTTTTGTTGTAACTGTTCCAACTCTTTTCTTATCCCTTCATACTCTTTTTCAATTTTAGACAGATTATCAAGCTCTTGACCTAGTTTTATTTTCCTGGAATAAAGCTCTTCTATCTTTTTTTGCACCTCTGTATTCTCTTTTATAATCTTCTCTATATCCATTGTTTTCTCTTCAACCAGATCTGCTAAATGCGCTTTTTCTTTTTCTTCAAGCTTAAAGTTTCTAAGTTCAGCTAGAACTTGTTTCACTGACTCAATCCATTGTTTTGTGCCTGCAGTATCAACCTTATTCAGTTCTTCTAGTTCCCTTGTTAATTTTTCTTTTTCTTTTTTTAGGTTCTCAATAATCTTCTGTTTCTTCCTGCTTATCTCTATAGAATCTTCCATAAGCCTAATCTCAGTTTTCAGCCTGTCGCACAATTTCTCTTTCTCAGAGATAGAATCAAGCTGTTTTTTCAGCTCTTCTTGATAACTAGCTCGCTCTTTCATCAACTTTTTATTGTTTTCAATTGCAATTGTAAGTGTAACTACCTTCTTGCTTTCCTTTTGATGAATATTTAGCTTATAAGCTTCATTTACAGACTGCATACATGTCGGACACTGGTCAAGCTTAGATATCTTCTTTTTTATGTTCTCAGAATTAACAATAAGTATTTTGTTGCGATTAATAACATTTTTAATTTCTTCAACAACCTTATTGATCTCATCTACCTCTTTTTTTAGAATATCCTTGTTTTTTATATCTTTTTCAATCTCTGCAATCTCTTGTTTTTTGTTTTCTATCTTCTTAATCTTGTTTTTGCTGTCCTGAATTTCTTGTTCTATCTGGAAAAGATTCTCTGTTATATGATTAAGCTTTTCTGTTACCAGTTTTTTATTGTTTTCAACAGAATTAAGTTGAGCTTCTTTCTTAGTTATCTCAGCTTCTAACTCAGGTTCTTTCTTATCTGTAGGCCTTTTTACTGCAAGTGTTTTTATTCTCTGTTTTAATTGTTGGATTTGAATCTGGGTGTTTTCTATCTGTTTTTTGTTTTGAATAATAGTTTCGTTTTTCTGTTCAAGAACAGCATTATTAACTTCAGACTCTTTTTTTAATTCATGAAAATACTTGATACTCTTTTCAGTTTGTTTTAGTTCTTTGTTTTTTTCTTCTAATTGCTTTTTTATATCTTCTATCTCTGGCAGCAAAGGATTGATTTTTTCATCTATCTTGTTTATTTCTTTTTGTTTCTCCTCTTTATTCTTCTTTTTTTGGTCAAGGTCTAGGATTTCTCCTTTGTATAGATTCTTTTTTTCCTTTAGGCTTCTTATGTAGATCTCACAATTCCCTCTTATCTTTTTGTACTTATCAATTCCAAATACTTTCCTAAGAATGTTTAGTCTTGTATCCTTATTTTCTAAAAGGATTTGTTTCATCTCTTCCTGTGGAGTATAAACAGTGTAGCGGAATATAAGATCCTTGCTTTTTGTGATCAATGATTCAGGATAACCTAATAACTGTAGAACCTTTGCTTTCAATTCAACAGGTGTGCAATCAAACTTCTGATTGTTTATGATTATGTAGCCTGCTTCCTGGCCTACATCTCTTTTACTTCGTTTAAGAGCTCTTTTTATTATAACTTGTTTGCCTTCAATCTCAAAGCATAACTCAACTTCACCTTTTTTCTCTCCATTCCTTAAAAGAGCCTGGCCTGAAAGCGTTCCTCTTTTTATGCCGAATAGCGCAAACTCTGCAGCTAACAGAATTGTAGACTTGCCTGAACCAATATCTCCACTCAACAGCACACTACCTTCAGGAAACTTGATCTCAGAACTTACATAACTACGAATATTACTCAATTTAATACTCTTCAACCGCATAACAAACCGTCCTCCATTAAGAAGGAAGAATTACTGGTTTATATGGTTTGTTGTTTGTTTAATGAAACCCTCCTTCAGGTTGTCTTATAAAATATGAAAAATCATCCCAAAGTCTTTGTATAGGGCCCCTATAACCTAAATCTTTTAATACTGTTTTAACATACCCTGGTACACCAATCTTTTTGAAAGACAAAAGCTCATAGAACAGTTCTCTCATTCTATTTTCATCTTCGGTTGAAAACTTATTCTTTCTAATCACTAAACGATCCAGACTTTCAACAGCATCAGCAATCACAGAAGACTTATGCTTAAGATTTGAGATTACTCTAAAATAAGCATCGAAAACAATATACTTATGCTCTTCAGCTTTGCCTGACAAAACAAGATCATACAGATGCCCAAGAGCAGATTTACGAATACGTGGTTCACGTTCATGATCTCTTGCAACCTCAGAAAAAACCCAGAGGATATTTCTCCTGTAACCCCTTGCAAAAACATCATCATATAAACTAACTAAATCATGCATAGCTTCAATACTTTCTCTTTGACCTTCACGATCAATAGCTGCATCCCTAAGCACACTAAAACAGCTAATATCTTTATTATACCTCATCTTACGACCAACAATTTGCTTAACCTCAGGGCCGTTACGTTTAGCTATATCGTTAAATGTTCTGCTTGCCCTTTCAAAGTCAACTTTATAAGCTAATTCTGCAGCTGCAAACCATCTTGCTCTATCTATCATAGCTACTTGCATAAGATAATCAAATGCCTCAGAGCCAAGAACAGTTCTATCAAGAACATTTTCACCTATCTTGTACATCCCTTGTTCAAGCCCAACAATAGAAACTGAGGATTTATCTCTTACTTCATAACCAAACTCCTTCCCTTCAAGTGCAGGCATATCTTTAATAATATCAACTATGTTTTCTGTGATGAGTTTCCTTTCTTCGTCAGGCATTTTCCTAGCTTTTTCATAAGCATCAATTAAACGGGTTAGAATACTATACACATTCTTTGTATCCTTTCTTTTGCCCATAGCTTCCACAGTTGCACAAAACAATCCACAAGCAACATCACTTGTATCCCCTTCAGGTTCAACTAAACCGTCAAATAAACAATCAATTGAAACCGGCAACATATACCTCCTAGAAACATCTTCTTCTTCCTTACCATCCTTAACACCAAATACACTAACAGCATAACCCACTTCAGATTTTTTACCAGAACCGCCGCCGCCAAAAGTGCATTCATGTAGAAGATAATCATTGCCCCAAACATCAGGGCCAATTCTACCACTATGTTTTTCAAAGTTTTTAAGTATCTTGTTTAGTGTGTGCATTTCTAAAACCCTAACTAAGCAACATATTCACGTTCAAGTGTTTCTCTCGCATAGATCATTTTACCTTTCAAAGCAACTAAAGGATCCCTGTGTCCGCAGATGCCTACTACACCCAATAAAGAACTTCTTGTTTTCAGAAGCTCCAATGCATCTGGCCTGTGTTCCCTAAAGTCACTATCAACCAAAGCTTCCATTGCTCCGACAAATTTGTATCCACCTAGTTTCTTCTCAAGAACTATGTTCCTTACAATCTCATAAGCTTCTTCTCTATGCTCTTCTCCAGCTACACCAGGTAAAGCTTCAATAGCTATAGAGTAATGTACGCTTCCTAATTTATCCTCCAAAACAATCTGTTTAAGGAATTGATAAGCATCTTCTGATGGCTGAGCAAAAAACCCAGAATGTGAAAGCAATCTAATAGCTTCTTCACGTACATAAGATGATGCAGAACTTAGGGCGGCTTCTCTTAAAGTATAGTAACTTTTATCATCATCATTCCAAGCCATTGCAAGTGCAAGAAGGTATCCTTCTTCTTTGTCTTTAAATCTACTATCTTCTATTCTTTCCAAGAAAGAAGCACTTGCTTTTGTACCATCAATTGAGTATGCTAATTTTGATTCAACCTTAAACCCCCTAATATATTCAGACATAAAAGGCCCATTTTCATCATGACCATGAGAAAAAGAATAATTAAGAAGACTAGCATAATCTATCACACTACGGATTAGATATCTCATTGAAGCATCTGGCCTGGATTTTAATAGATCTTCAAAGTGCTGCGTTGTTGAACTACTACCAGATCTAATTGCATCTAGATACTTAACTACAGTATCTCGTGCAATACAAAAACAATTATCAGGTTTAGCAGAATCTTCACTACCTGCTTCCCTATACCGCTTTTTTAATTCTGCTCTACACTCTCCTTGACCTATAGAATTCAATAATGTATCAAGAGGTAATTGTTCAACATAAACCAACTTAGCAGGAGCTCCACCTAAAAGGGTTCCTTCAGCACAAATCCCTCTTTGAGAATCAAACTTTTTAACTAGTTTTTCGATATTCATGATTATCCCCTCTAAAAAAACTATTCTTCCTTAATTTAAAAATTTTTGGGTAAAATATATAAACCACCATCCACTTTTTTCCAGCATGACTAAAAAAGACCTAGAAGCAATTGCAAAAGAAGCTAAGAAAAAAGAAGCTAAGATGATTAAAGATTTTATGAATTCTCACCCTAATATTTCTCATTATATTGAAAAATGTGTTGAGTGTAAAGTAAAGGAAGTCAGCCCTTATGTTAAGATTGAGATGATCAGCCAGAATGATTACGCTGTTTATACAGGTTACAACGCAAAAACTGCTTTGGATAATGATCTAGGTTTTAACTTTGATGTTAGAAGAGTAAACTATGAGAAATTAAACCCTGCCCAAGAAGCTAAAGACCTTGTGAACATTTGGCAAAAGATTAGTGTTACTGATGATATTAAAGTAAAAAAGTGCACACATTACACAAAGATACAAAACGGCATTCCAACAGAGAAAAAAATAGACTACAAACAATCACAAGAACAAACCAGCAGCTCCTAAAACACCTGCAACGTCTTCTAGTTTTCTGTGAACTATTTTAGGGGTATCAAAAACGCATCTTTGCTTGATTTCTTTTAGCATTGGTTTATAGAAATACTTCCATGCGTGAGCTATCTTACCGCCAATAACAATAACCTCAGGATTAAAAGCGTGTATTGCGTTAGTAAGACCAAGACCTAAAAAATAACCTGTTTTCTCCCACAACATCCTTGCAGTGCTATCCTTGTTTTCTGCAGCTAAAAACATCTCATGCGGTGAAGAATATTGATGTGCTCTTATAATCCCTCTAGCAGAAACATATTCCTCAAAACAGCCTTTGTTTCCGCAGCTGCATTCAGGCCCAGAAAAATTTATCACAGTATGCCCTAACTCAGGTGCAAATCTTTTCCCATGATAGATTTTGTTATCAATCACCAAACCAGAACCTAAGCCAGTACCTAAAGTAATACCAAGTACAATATCATGCCTCTTGCCTGCTCCATAAAGTGCCTCTCCAAGTGTAAAAACATTCGCATCATTATCTATCTTTACAGGCAACTTCAACTCTTTCTCCATACGTTTAGCAAACTTAAAATTCTTCCACCCAGATAAATTAGGAAACTCCCTTACAATCCCTTTCTCAGAATCAGTATAACCAGGACAACCAAACCCAACACCATCAACCTGTTCTGTTTTAAGCTGCTTAATCACAGCCAACATCCGAGAAATCACATCCTCTCTACCCAGCTTTGCTTTCGTAGGAATACTTGTCTTATTCAGAAGCTTACCTTTCTCATCAACCAGCCCAAACTTTACAGTTGTGCCACCAATGTCTACACCAATTTTTGCCATGGGAATAAATTGAATATGTTAATATATAAATCTTTTCATAATCTTTAAATAAACTAGTCAAATCTTAGCAACAATGCAACAAAAATTCAACCTACTCAAAGCAGAATATGAGAACTTCTATAGAAAGCTTTGGTCAGAAGGCAAGCTGCCAATGAAGGATACATTGAAAGGAACGTGGGGAGTTGCTCATACTGATGATATTCTTGAGATATTCCAGAAGCTCAATCTAGGAAAATACAAAAACTTCTTAGACTTAGGCAGCGGCGATGGTAAAGTAGTTAACATAGCTGCACTCTTCACCAAAGCAACTGGAATTGAAATAGACAAAGACTTAATCAAAAAATCCAATGAAATAAGAAAGAAATACAAACTAATCAATGCAAGGTTCCTAGAAGGAGATTATCATCATTTTGATATATCTGGATACGACATAATCTTTGTAAACCCAGACGCACCTTTCTACAGAGGATTAGAAGACAAATTGATAAAACAATTGAAAGGAAAACTTGTTCTTTACAACAGTGTATTCTTACCACGTTTCTTAAAAAAAACACATGAGTTTAAAGTCAAAGAGATGCCTATTTTGGTTTTTTCAAACCAATCTTAGCTTGCACATACTTATGCATTCTTTGTAAGAATTGAACTTTGTCTTCTATCTTCATCACGTCTGTATAACTCTGCAATATCAAATTAAACGCAAAAGGGCTTGGAACAGTTGTATGGATTTCATCGATCTTAATCTTTTTCTCTTCTATGCCTTTTAAAATAGATGTAGCGCTTTCAATATCCATCAGATCTTCAAGCACTTCTCTGCGAGCTTCTTTCAAAATAGGAAAATCTTCACTAATCCTTTTAACAGCACTCATCAGAATCATTGAACTTACCTGCTGCCGACCAACTCTTTTCTTCCTACCTCCATAATTACGCAGTATCATAAAAGCTCGAGTAGCGCAATGCCTGAAACGACGTTTCAAGACTTCTGTTTTCTCCATTGCCATATTCATTACTTTACGCAATGATTCACTTTTCAATAATTTAAAACAAGACATAACATTTACTTTCTTGTCATAAGCAATATAAAACCCATTGTCATTAATGCCAATCTCTACATCCTTGTGCTGTGTACGTCCGATTGCAAATGCTACAGCTCTGCTTAGACAATCATTTACCCTACGACCAAAAAGTGAATGAAAGATAACATACTTTCTATTCCCATCATTATAATGTTCAACTACCAAACGTGTATTTGAAGGAACCTCTGCATACTCAAACTGTTCTTTGAAATAATTATATATTAAATTAGCAGCATTTGAATCAACATAAAGGTATTCTTTAATAAAATCAAGCAACTCTTGTTTTTCTTTACCTAAACAAAACTTCTGACCCAATAAACGACGAAACTTACCAATATCATTTGCAAGGTCAAAACTTAAAGGAAGCATTTCTGAAAACCATCTAGGAATTGTAGGAGGTCTTGTAACCCCAGCTATAACCTGTGCAACCATACCACGAGAAAACTTAAACTGATAAGTGCTTCCACCTAAAACAAAAACATCGCCTGGCCTTAATCTCTCTAAAAAAGCTTCATCTATCTTACCAATAGTCCTATCACCAACCTTTACTAAAACAAAACTTTCATCAGGGATTGTCCCAATGTTAGTCATATAAATAACCCTGCTCATCCTGCCTTTCTTACCAATCATGCCTGTTTCTTCATAATACCAGATTTTTGCATAAATATACCTATCTTCAAGTTTAGTATACTCTCCTGCAAGATAATATATGATTTCCATGAAATCAGTTCTATCTAAATTATGATAACAATAACTTTGTTTAATCATTTTAAACAATTCATCAACATGGATATTACCACTCAAAGCAATCCCATGTATTTGTTGAGCTAAAACATCTAAACAATTAGTTGGCAAATGAATCTTGTCAATTTTCTTTTCAATCGCAGATTTCAAGATTACAGAGCATTCCACTAGATCATCTCTGTCCATAACAATAATACGCGCTTTAACCTTATCTTTTAATTTATGACCAGCCCGTCCTGCTCTTTGCAAAAACCTTGCAACAGATTTTGGGCTGCCTAAACAAATAACTAAATCAATATAGCCAATATCTATACCAAGCTCTAAAGAAGTTGAAGAAACAATTGCTTTTAATTTCCCTTCACGCAACCGATTCTCAATATCTCTTCTGTGCGTCTTAGATAATGAACCATGATGAGCTCCAATATTATCCACACCATAATTTTTCGGGAATTTATCTTTTAAATGATCAACAACCCTTTCAGTAGCAGCCCTTGTATTAGTAAAGATTAAAGTTGTCCTATGTTCTTGAATTAGTTTATCCATTAATCTATACATCTCTTCATGCATCAAAGCATGTTCATAATCAAGTAGATCCTTAACAGGGCTTAATACTTGCAGATCCATGTCTTTTATGAATTGCACATCTACAACTAAGCAGTCCCTAGGATCTCCTTTCTCAAACCCCACAAGAAATGCTGCAACCTCTTTAATCGGCGCTACTGTTGCACTCAACCCAATCCGTGTCATATGAGAAGAAAGAGCTGCTAAACGTTCCAAAGAAATAGAAAGATAAACCCCTCTTTTATTATCTGCTAAAGCATGTATCTCATCCACTATACACCATTGCACTTCATGCAGATGATTAACAAACTTGATTGTAGTAAGCATGATAGCCAATGATTCAGGGGTTGTAATCAAGATATGCGGTGGGTTTTTTAGCATATCTGATTTTTCTTTCTGTGTTGTATCACCAGTACGCACTGCAACCCTTATACCTAAGTCTTTGCCAGCGATTTCATTGATCTGCTTAAGCGGTTCAATCAAGTTAACTGCAATATCATAATTCAAAGCCTTCAGCGGAGAAATATAAACACAATAGATCCTATCCTCCAATATTCCTTTTTCCGCAGAATCAACCAACTCATTCAAAATAGAAAGAAACCCAGTAAGTGTCTTTGTCGCTCCAGTTGGAGCACTAACAAGAATATTGTTACGCTTATGTATCTCCATGACCCCAAACAACTGCGGCAAAGAAAAACTCTTAAACCTACTAAAAAACCACTTCTTCACAATTGGGTTTAGGATATTCTCAACCTGCTCCGCAGTATAGGGTTTGTTTTTGAATCTAATCATCAGAAAAAGGGATAAAATTGTTGTTTATATAGTTTTGTTTATGGATTACTTCCTCTTAATCCTTTTCTTGATAGAAGCCTTATCAAGGTACTTCTTTAATTGCAGCCATTCTGCTTTATCCTGGTGAAGAACAAAGTCATAGCCTGCTTCTTTTAACATAGTTACTTCTTCAGGCACGTTAGTCTCAGCGATTGAAACAACCCTGGGATGGTTTTTTCTAATCCATCTTCCGAGGTTTATGTCGTCTTCAATGTTTGCTCCGATTGTATTAACAACAAGTACTGCATCCTTTATATTCACTTCTTCCCATACATCAGGGTCGCCTGCACTTGCATAAACCATTAAACAGCCTTTTTCCTTTGCTCTTTCTATTTTCTCTGGATCCCATTCAACTACAACTTTTGTTTTTTTCTTGTAATGGTCAGAAACATACTCTCCTAATTTTCCAAAACCAAAGATCACAATATGGTGTTTAAGTGTTTTAGCTTTGTGGGGTGTTTCTGCTTTACGCCATTCTAAGAATTTCAAATGAGACTCTACTTTTTTGTATATCGGATTAAGATTATTAAGGTATCCAGAGGATAACATTATTGTAACTACAGTGATACCAACAATCAAAGAGAACAGATACTCGCTAACTTGCCCTAACTTTAACCCAATAGCCATTATAATTATAGAAAACTCTGAAACCTGGGTGGGCATTACAGAGATCAAGAAATTTTTCTTACGATCAAACCTTAAGAAACTGTTTATTGCTCCACTGATTAATGGTGTTGCCAAGATGTCAAACAATACCAATAAAGCAAAGGTCATGCTTAAGAATATCTCTTTTGAGATTGTAACAGTAGCACCAATTGTAAAGAAGAATAACAATAATCCAAAATCCTGTAGAGATCTAGCTTTATCCTTTATCTCAAACGCAAATGGCAGATGTGCAATGGACATCCCTGCAATAAACGCACCGATCTCGATTGAGAATCCAATATAATGAGCCATAAGTACAGCTGCAAAACACCAAGCTAGACCCAATAAAAACACTAGTTCAATGTTCTCTGCTATCTTAGTGAATAACTTTTCAACCAGGTATTTACCTATGAAATATAAAACAATAAACATTGCAATTGCCTTCAAGATAGTTTTTCCAATCTCAAAATACGGACTACCGCCAAGTGCAAGGCTTGTGAATATTGCTAAAGCTGCCATTGCAACCAAATCCTGTAACAGCATAGTACCCATTAGAATACGGCCGTGTGGAGACGCTAGTTCTTTTCTTTTAGTTAAAACCTTAACAACAACTATTGTAGATGAAAGAGTCAATGCTAACCCTAGATAAAAACTTTGTAGAAGGGTTAATTTCATAACAAAGTATCCAATTGCCATACCCAAAGCAGCCATAATTACATCATGCCCCTCTCCAACAATAAGTGCATGTTTACCTATTTTCATGAATTCTTTTATCCTGATTTCTAATCCAGCGATATACAACAGAAGAATAATTCCAATCTCAGCTAAGATATCTAATATAGCTTTGTTTGCTACTAAACCACCACCAACTGCTCCAAGAATAATCCCTGTAAGTATATAACTAATTAATGGAGGTTGTTTTAGAAACCTTCCAATAATTGAAAGACCAGCTGCCACTAATACTAGTATGCTCAACTGGATAATGAAATCTGCCAACAATTACACCTCTTTCTCACTTAACCCTTCTTTTTATTGAAGGGTTGTTTAAATACTTTTTCAAAAAAACCCATTCTGCTTCGTCCTGGTAAAGTACAAAATCATAACCAGCTTTCTTCAGCATAGGTACTTCTTCAGGCACGTTTGTCTCAGCGATTGAAACAATCTCTGGATGGTTTTTTCTAATCCATCTTCCAAGGTTTAAGTCATCTTCAATATTTGCTCCTATTGTGCTGACAACCAATACTGCTTCCTTAATATTAACCTCTTCCCATACATCAGGGTCACCTGCATCTGCATATATCATATAGAAACCGTGTTTCTTAGCTAGCTTAATTTTAGATGGATGCCAGTCTACTACAACCACTTGTTTTTTCTTTTTCAAGAAATGTTTTACTATATTCTCACCAAGCCCACCAAGCCCAAAAACAACTACATGTTTTTTTAGTTGTATGTCCTTGTATTTTTTACCTTTGCAACGCCATTCATAGATCTTAAAATATGACTCGATTTTTTTAAACAACCAGTTTAGATTTGCTAAGATCGCAGAAGACAGGATGATTGTGATAATGACAATAGTTGTAATCAAAGACAGAACTTTATTGTTTATATGGCCAAGCTGAAACCCTATTGCAACCAATACTAGTGCAAACTCACTTACCTGGCATGGTATAGATGATACAAAAAAACCATGTTTCCTCTTTAACCCAAGGAAACTTGAGATAACTGCAATTATCAGGAATGTACCGAAGATTTCTAGGATTACAAATGTAATTGTCTGCGCACTTAACAATAATTCCTTAGTCAACTGCACTTGTGAACCTACATAAGCAAAAAACAATAACAATCCAAAATCACGCAGGCTTCTTGCCTTATCCTCAATCTCGAATGCAAAAGGCAGGTTAGCTATAGCAAACCCTGCTAAGAAAGCGCCAATCTCTATAGAAAAATCAACTAACCAAGCTATGTTAACTCCAACAAAACACCATGCAAGACCAGCTAAAAAGATCAACTCAATAGATTTAGCAATCTCATCAAAGATCTTGGCTAGCAACAATCTGCTTATTAAGTAGAGTGTAAGCGCAACAAATGTTGCTTTCAAGACAATCAATAATAAGTTTAAACCAAAATTAACATTGCCACCAAGATTAGTTAATATAGTCAATGCACCCATAACAAAGATATCCTGCAAGATCATAACACCAATCAAGATCTGGCCATGCAAAGCTTCTGTTTCTTTTCTATCAGCTAAAGTTTTAATCACAACTATAGTAGAAGATAGTGTTAATGCAATACCTATATAGACAGAGGTTAGTGTACCATAACCAAATATCTTTAAAGCTATGAGGAAGAAACCAATTGACATAAGTATAATCTGGCCAAAACCAATCACTAAGGTCATCTTAAGAACTTTCTTGACTCTTTCAAGATTAATCTCAAGCCCAGCCATAAACAACAGTAGAATAATACCAATCTCTGAAGCAACCTTAAGAAGTTCTCCAGTGGCTGCAATACCTGAGCCAACAGAACCCAAAATCAACCCTGTAATAAGATAAGCCACAAGAGGCGGCTGTTTAATGAGCCTGCTCAGTATAGCCAATACAGTTGCAATAATAATAAGAATACCTAACTGAATCATCAAATCTGCCAATATTCCACCTCTCTTTTAGGTTATTCTGGGGAGTACTGGTATATAAATCTTCCTAAAACTTCTGCCACTTGAACTTTCTTAACTTAGAACTAGCTCCATAGCCGCAGCTGCTACATTTTTTATGCCTTTTGTGAAAGGTATGCTGACCGCAACGTCTACAATAGATATGGGTTTTCTTTCCGCTTTTCCTGCCCATAGATGCTGTTCCTTTGCTCATTTTAAATCACTCCTGTTTCTGTTTAAGCAGGTGAAATCAGGATAATTGTATCTCCTCTTAAGAATACTACTCCTAACTTTCTCTTAACCTCGCCTTCAATATGTTCTTCAGCATCTTCAAGAACTACATTAATATGAATGTCAAATGCTTTCAGGTTTCCCATGAATTGTTTGCCGTTCTTTAATTCTACTATAACACGCTTGTCACGTGCTTTGTTTAATGCGTCTAAAGGTCTTGATTGTTCCATTTATTATCCCCCTTGAATATAAGTTTTTAGTCTGTAGAGAGATATCCCCTATATAAATGTTACTAAAAATTTTATCCAGATATGAGTCTAAAAAACCGTAATCTATTTAAATAGATGCTTTATCCTTGACGTAAGGTGAACTTATAATGGCAATTTCACAATTAAGACCAAATAGAAAGGTTTCAGGTGGGAAGTATAAAGCTTATAGAAAAAAGAAGCAGTATGAATTAGGAAGCAAACCAATACTTACAAAGATTGGTAAGAACAAAGCAAAGAAACTTAGGATTCTTGGTGCTAATAACAAAGAGAAACTACTTTCTGCAGACACAGTTAACTTAGCAGACCCTAAAACCAAGAAATTCCAGAAGGCTAAAATCCTTAATGTTATTGAATGCCCTGCTAACAGGCATTTTGCAAGGCGTAATATTCTTGTAAAAGGGGCAATCATAGAAACAGATAAAGGCAAAGCAAGAATAACTTCAAGGCCTGGGCAAGAAGGAAGCATTAATGCTGTTTTGGTTTAAGTTGGTTTTTCTAGAGAGAAAAGTTTATATACTTTTTAATCAATAAAAGCAATAGATGAAACTCTTATTTGAAGCTGAAGACTTGTGGTATGGCCGTTTACATCTTAAACACAGATACATTCACAGAAACCATCTTTAATAAAAGAATCTCTATAGTTTTGTCCTCTTGTGTTACAGCTTGCTGCGCACATTGCTTTGCATTGGACTTCTTCAAAGTCAAATGTGTTGACAGCTACATCCTTAATATCATAAACAAATATAGAATAACCTATCTTATCAATTGGTTCATACTCTCTTAACCAAGATAAACAAACCTCGTTTTCAGGGACTAGACCGTATAAGATGTTTACACTTACAGCTATCCTCCCATTAATAGGATTACAATCAAGCTGTTGATAATCTATGCCCCTGTATGTAGGCCTGTCTTTACCCCAGTAGCCGAGAATAAGATTTTCAACATTATTCTCATCAACATAGTTTTTAAGGCCTTTTAGGTCCTGACCCCAATCAATATTAGAATCCAGAAGATACTTTGGTCCATTGTTAGGCCCGCCTACAAATTCATTGAAATAAGCTAAGTAGTGTGGATAGATAAATAATGAAGCAACCAAATACCACAACAACAAGATGACTAAAGGTATAGCAAAGATCCATTTTGGTTTAGTCCTAAGAAAACTAATCCTACTTATAAAAACAAGAATAAAAGGATATATTGGCAATATATGCCTAAGACCTATATTAATATGGTTAAAGATAAAGATTGTAAAGAAAACAATGATTGGGATAATTAAGAACAATTCATTGAATGTTTCTTTTTTTAGTCTTTTGAACAACAAGATTGACAATAACAAAAACAACAATGTAGCAACAGGTGTTTTGATCAGGAAAGCAATTATGAAATAATGCCACCAGCCTTGTTTAGAATGCATCCCCATAAGATAACTCTGATGACCTTTTATAGAATGTTTAGAAACAAAATCCAGGCCTTTGATATATGATTCAGGGATTGGCAGGATAGATGAGACATAATAAATAGTATTCTGGATCAAAGGGTTAGAAGACATTGTAATTGAGAATTCTTTTTTATGCTGAGATGAGAATGGATTTTCAAAACCATAATCAAGGTTAACAACAAACAATGCAATCAAAAATATAACAAACAATTTTAGATACAACCTGTATGATTGTTTTGTAAAGAATTTCTTGTCCATCTTAAGGTAGACAAACAGCAATGTAAAAACAACAAACAAAAACACAAGATAGATTGTAGTGAATTTAGCTAATAATGCTAAACCAAGGCTAATGCCAGCAAAAACTACACTTTTCCAGGTCTGCTGATTAAAGAATCTCCATGCAAAGTAGATTGAAATAAAGATAAAACATGTTACAGCAAAATCAGTTGTGATCAATCTTGAATGTGCCAGGATATTGGGCGAGAAAACATATAGGAAAAGAGCAAGGTAGCCTGCACTAAGACCAAACAATTCTTTAGCAAATCTGAAAATAAAATAAGCAAGCAGCAAAGACAATAACACAGTAGGTATCCTGCCCCAGAACAACAATTGGTCAGAGTTTTTGTTCCAATCAAACAAAAACGCATCTGCAAACTCCCATTTAGTTTTTTGATGCCACAATTCTGACTTAGGGTCAAACTTTACATCCATGAAAAGTAATGGAAAAGCATCCAGTTGTTTTGCTAAAGGTGGATGCTCATAATTCACTCTAAAATCCCAGAATTTCAAGTAACTATAACCAGCTGCAATATGCAAATGCTCATCATTAGTTATAGATTTCTGGACCAAACTAGATATGTTAAAGAATAATATCAGGATGAATGCAACCAACAGGATGATGTTTTGCTTTTTCATGAAAGGGGGTATTGTGAGATTTATTATAAATTTTGTGTAACACAAAAAACAAACTTTATAACCCACAACAACAAACCACTGAATCATGGGGGCGAAAGTGCATTTTAAGAAAAACTGGCTAATCTACTTAATTCTAGTACTTACATTAATCTATTTAATTGGCATTGCAAAAAACATGCCTTATTTTATAGGCCACCCCCCAACAACACAATGGATGTATGACAATATCTTTTCTCAAGATATAATCTGGCCAATACTTACTGCTTTAGCAATAGTAGCATGGTTCAGTATATTCTATTTCAGAAAAAAACATAACAGGTTCAAGCAGATAGTTTATGTTTCTGTTCTTGTACTTCTAAACATAGGCATGTTATTGAGCTTAATTAATATGACTGAAGGTGGATTGACTAATGTTTACGGTATAATCAATTCACCTAATGCTGCAGGTTATTTTACAGAAGCAGTAAGGATTAAATCTGCATCTGCATTTTTAGCTGATTACCATAACCTTGTTCCAGAGCTAGAGAAACATGCAAAAACACATCCACCTGGAGCGATTGTGTTCGCATGGAAAATAAACAACCTGCTTATAGGTAAAGAAGAATTCAATAAATATATAGCAAACAGGTTTATGCAGGATGATGACCTTGGCATACTTACTGCAAGAAAAAGGACAGGCCTGTTTGTTTTGTCAATAATTATCACATTAATTACTGCGTTGACAACCAGCTCCATATATATTCTATCAAAATCCATGTATGGGCATAAGAATGCATTGGTTGCTTCAACACTTTGGACATTAATACCGGCGCCATTATTATTCTATCCAAGCCTTGATTCAATGTATGCAATCTTTTCGGCGCTAATCATCTACTTTTTTTATAAAACTCTAAACTCTAAAGATATAACTTGGCCATTGTTGACTGGGACAGTTTTAGCTGTTTCTCTTTTTTTCACATACTCTTTTTTATTTTTTCTTGTCTTTTTTTCATTAGTTTATCTGTTTTTGTTGCTAAGAAAAGATATCACAGTTAAACCTTTGATTAAAAAATCTCTCTTAATAATTGCACCAATAGCAATATTTTATTTGATATTATATTTTGTATACAGATTCAATTCTATCCAAACCTTTATCCAGATAATTAGAATGGTGATAGAAGACACAGCAAGCCATAAAAGACCTTACTTAATATGGATGTTTTTCAATATCTTTGAGTTCATCACATTCATGGGCATACCAATAGCAATCCTATTCATAACTAAAGCATATGATTCCAAAGAAAAGAAAACAATCATCCTATCCTATATAATTGCCGTGCTTCTTTTCAATGTTTCAGGTGTGGTTTTAGGTGAAGCAGCAAGGATATGGATTTTTTTGATGCCGTTATTTGTTGTATTCGCAGCCAATAGGTTAAACAACTCAAAAAGTAAAACATTAATATACATGGTGTTTCTACTTCAGATATTAACAACTATTTTCATTAAGAACTTTGTCAGGTTGGTGGATATATAATGAGTTTAAGCATTTGCATGATAACAAAGAATGAAGAGGAGTTTATTGAACAATGCCTTAATTCTGTTAAAGATATAGCTGACGAGATAGTTATTGTAGACACAGGCTCAACTGATAAGACAATTGAGTTAGCAAAAAAAGTAAAGCCAGATATTACAAAGATAATTAGGAACCCCTGGAACAATGATTTCAGTGAAGCACGCAATGTCAGCTTAAAAAATGCAACAAAGGAATGGGTGCTTTACCTTGACGCAGATGAGACATTATCAAAACAAGATACAGAGCAGATTAAAGAGTTGATAAAGAATAAAAAAAACACTGGCTATATTCTAACACAAAGAAACTATACAGATGACCCTTCTTCACCAAGATGGCTGCCAAGTAAAGGCGATGATTATGAAGAAAGCAAACAATTCAAAGGATGGGTGCCGTCATATATCATTAGATTGTTCCAAAACAAAAAAGAGATCAGGTTTACAGGAGAAGTCCATGAGTCAGTAAGGCCTGCTATAGAAAAACTGGACGGAAGTGTAGCTGGAACAACAATCAATATCCACCATTATGGTAAGGTTAGAGGTGACAGTAAACTAAGAAGCAAATGGAAGCTATATGATAGGATTGGTGAGAAAAAAGTGCAAACAAAAGCAGATGCAAAATCTTTTCTTGAGTTAGGTATACAAAAAAAAGAGCTTGGTAAAACACAGGAAGCTATAGATAATTTCAAGAAAGCACTGGAGATTGACCCTAAATATATCAGAGCTTACATTGACCTTACTTCTGCATTAATCAAAGCAAATAAGATTGATGAAGCTATAGAATTTGTAAAAAAAGGACTAGATGTAAAAAAAGATTCCAATCTTTTCTACAACTTTGGACTCTGTTTGGAAAAGAAAGATCAGCCAGCGCAAGCAGCTATTGCCTATGACAAAGCTATACAACAGAATCCAAAAAACCTGCATCCATATTTCTCGCTAGCTAAACTATTCCTTGCAATAAAAAACATCCCAAAAGCAGAGCTGATGTTCAAGAGAGTATTTCAAATAGACCCTAGGAACGAGCATGCTTTGAAGAATCTAAAGGCTCTTAGAGAATTGAAGAAATAACGATAACTTTTTATCATCTAATCAATTTTAATCTAGAAAAGTATTTCAAGTATCAAATTATTATTTCCCCAGTAAGGAAATCATTTATATACTTTCAAAAAAGATAAAGAAGTGATAAAAATGGATAATCAAAAAAGAGAATCACTAATTTCATTAAATCCTACTACTGCTTATTTAACTGGTTTTATTATTGGAGATGGAAATCTTGCAGGTTGGTCAAAATCAAAAAAAGACCCCTCACCAGATTATAGAATAGCTATCGATATCTCAGATACAACCCATTTATTAAGGTTAGAGAAACTAATAAAATCTATTATAACAACAAAAACAAGCCCTAAGAAATCCACTAACAGGGGCAATAGGATTCCACGACTATACTTATTCGTTAGAACTTATTCGTTAGAAATAAAGAGCTGTTCACTTTCTTAAATAAAGATATGGGGATTCCGAAAGGTAATAAAAGTTCTGTTGTTGATGTACCTTCAAAGATCATTAATGGTTCTAAAGAAATAAAAAAGAATTTCTTAGCTGGTTATTTCGATGCAGATGGCGGATTTAGAGGCAACTCAATTGGTTTTACTACAGCTAGTAAAAACCTTCATCAGAATATAAGCATATTATTGGACGAATTTGGGGTATTGCATTCAAAAGAAGAATGGGTAAACAAAAGATACAATAAGACATACTTTGGTATAAAATTAAGAAAAAAAGAAATAGATAACTTTTTAAATACCTTCCCATTCCAGAATCAAGAAAAGCTGGTTAGAATCAAAAAAAGGTTCATGCGGGGATGCCGGAGTGGCCAAACGGGATAGATGATTCTAATCATTAGATAAGTCCAAGCTTAGGTTGCTCTATTAGGTGTAAGCGAGCGTTTTACACGCTATGAGCAGAAGACACCTATTGGCTTAGTGCCTACAGGGGTTCGAATCCTCTTCCCCGCATTAATTTTCTAAACGAGATTGGGTTGATGACATGAAGAACGCTATGATCATCCATGGAACAGAAGGATTTCCAGAGGAAAACTGGTTTCCTTGGTTAAAGCAAAGATTAGAAGAAAGCGGGTATAAAGTCTTTGTGCCACAATTTCCTTCACCACAAAAAGTTCCAGCAAAGATTGCTGAGTGGTTCGATGTGCTTAAGGATTATGAACAATACATTAACAAAAATACTATTTTTATAGGTCATAGTTTAGGTGGAATATTTATTCTGCGAATATTAGAACGATTAAAACACCCTGTTAAAGCAGCTTGCTTCGTAGGAACACCAATTGGAGTCCGCCCTATTTTAAATTATGATCGAGATAATAGCTTTAGTGGCTTCTCGTTTGATTGGCAATCTATCATAAAGAAAGCTCGCTATTTTGTAGTTTTCCAATCAGATAATGATCCTTATGTTTCTCTTGGAAATGGCGAAGAGCTTGCAAAGAACTTAAATGTGGAATTAAACTTTGTACCAAACGCAGGCCATTTTAATTCAAAAGCAGGATATGACAAGTTTGAATCATTACTAGAAAAATTAAAACCCCTATTATGATGAGATGGAAATAATGTCAGATTGAATATCCTATACACAACTCATACGTTTTTTCTATACCTTCCAAAAACAGAATTCAATCTAATCCTAAACAAATCCAGAAACATCTTAATACTGTGCTTTAGTGGGCTGACTTTACTGCCTGCTTTATCTATCCAGACTACAGGTGCTTCTTTAATTTTATAGCCTAGTTTTTTTGCTATGAAAAGAATCTCTACATCAAAAGAAAACCCATTAAGTTTTTGTAAAGAAAAGATTCTTTTTGCTGCTGGAGTTTTAAACAATTTAAACCCGCACTGTGTATCCTTGAAACCACCTACTGCAATCAGATTAACAAAAAAAGGGAAAGTTTTCCCCATGAGCTGCCTGTAAAAAGGCTGCTTAACTTTAATGTCAGAGCCTTTTAGATTCCTTGAAGCAATTACAATATCATAACCATCATCAATATACTTCAAAAACTTTTCAAGTTCCTCTATTGGCGTTGCCAAGTCGCTGTCAGAGAATAAGACTAAAGAGTACTTTGCATTCATGATACCTTTTTTAACAGAATAACCCTTACCCATATTCTTTTTATTACACAACACCCTTACATGATCAAACCTAGAAACAATAGTAGAAGTATTATCAGAAGAACAGTCATCTACAACTATTATCTCATATTCCTTAAAATGCTTTTTCAAAAAACTATTTACTTTAACAATTGTAGACTCTATTCGTTTTGCTTCATTGTATGCAGGAAAGACTATTGAGATATCCATATTTAAGGTATAAAAACCCCAAGTATAATAATATTTCTTTATAGAGAGCATAAAGGCTTAGGTGAAAAAGTTCGTCTGTGCCATTATGTTTTAAATGCGTAGCATTTTAAACATGCCAAAGTTTGTGCAACAAACTTTCAGCATTGACATTGTTGGTGAGTGCAACGAGCCAATAATGGCAGGCCAGGCGGAGCTTTACTGAGCGTGTTTTTAGCGAAGTAAAGTAGAGTAGGACTTTTTTACCTAAGCTAAGCCTTACAGTAAACTTAATATACATGCTTAATTTAAGCATAATAAAGGGGCAAATTAAACCCAAAAACACACTCAAAACACCCAAAAACTACATTTGCTATTTTAAAGTGACACTCGGCTGAAACAGCTGTTTTTTAAGGTTTCAGCCAATCAAGCACCCAAAAACCAGGTTTTTTTGACTGGATTTGCGAAATCTTTATAAATAAAATCTTTCATTTAATACTCTTAATTGAGTTAAAAGAATAATGTGCATAGATGACTTTACAGTAATGCTCGTCAATAACTTAACTCAAATATTGCAAAAAACAAAAAACACGGAGGTGTTTAGATGGAAGTAAAGAAAGCAATCAAAAAAGTGATTGCGCTCGGAGCTGGAGCAACCTTGGTTGGAGCTACAATCATGGGAGCTATGGCAGCAACACTGGATGCATATCCAGAACCATTCGTAAAGGATGGTAAGTTTGATGCCTACATCGTTGTAGGTGACAACGCAGCTGCATCCGACGTAATCGGATCTGTTGATATTGCAACAAGTCTGCAATACAGCATGAAGACAACAAAAGTAGTATCCAGTGGCGGATCTACAACCGCAACTGTTGAAGGAGACAGCGCTTTGCTGGCTAAAGGAAGCGACCCTTTAAACGCAGGATACGACCAATTGAACGGCCCAGTTAGTGTAGTCGATAAGACAGACTTAAATGCACTTGCAAGCGGTTCAATATCAAACGACAAAGGAACATATTCATATGACCAGTTTGTAGATGTTGCTTCTGAAGCAAACGTAACCTTTGAAGTAGACAGCAACCAAAACGATGACCCATTAATGTATCTGAAGTTCAAAGATGCTGGAATCATGTATACATACAGGCTATCATTCCCATCTGCAATTAAGTCAGATATTGATAGCAGCGGAGACTTTGATGACCTGGACAACAAAAAACTAACTGTTCTTGGAAAAGAGTATTCTATCATTGATACAGACAACACAACAGGTACCATCTCATTGATGGGAGGAGCTGTATCTGATACAATCCAAGAAGGTGAAACAAAGACATACACAATCGCTGGCAAAGACTATGAAGTTGAGAACGTAGTTGTAACTGATACAGGTACAATCTATACTCAACTGAAAATCAACGGCGAAGTAACTGACAAAATGCAAGAAGCTGGTACATACAAGCTATCTGACGCTACAGAAATTGGTATCAAATCCATTTTGCCAAACGAAGCTGGAGATGTAACAGGAGATATCGTAGAGTTCTATCTAGGAGCACAAAAAGTTAGCTTTGTAGACGCTAAGTTTACAGACGATAGTGCTGTTGGTACACTTGAGATTGGTGGTACAACTGTAACAGACGTATCCACAAGAGTCACTGGTACATACCCAAGTGGAGACGTGACCATCAGTAAAATCGAAGTTTACTGGAACGCAAGCGATGATTACTATGTACCTGTTGGCGGTAAATTGTCTGATAGGCTAACTGGTGAAGACAAAGAAAAACTGTTCCTACAGAACATCGACTACGAGTTTGCTGGCATTGACAAAGGCACAGTTGAAGAAATACAAGTTAACCCAAGCAGTACAAGCAAGTACAAGCTAAAGATGTCAACAAAGACAGGCGGCGACATCAATGATGTGTTGTTCTTTTCAAACACCACAGGAGACGTCGTAATGGGTTACTCAACTAGCAAATTGCTTGAAGTGACTGATGGTAATTCAATAAACAAGAATTACTTCTTCATCACAGAAGCAAACAAATACAGCCACCTATTGCAGCTACTAAGCTTTGATGTAACCAACACAAAGGTTAAAATCAAAGATGTAGGCCTGGGAACAACATTTGAAGTTACTGCAGCTAACGCTACAGCAACTGCATTCTATCTTGACGGATATGAATTCCAGCTTGCTCCTGACTACACTGCAAAATCAATGACATTAACTGCAATCGCAGTTGATACAAGCGATACACAAGCTGACATGTGGACACCTGGAGAAGGTAAGGTAACACTAGGCACCTATGATAACGACGCAACAGACGGTATCAGAGGTAATATTACCTTTACAGAAGACGAAAACGGCCACCAGGACTCTACAGGCGTAATTAACTGGATACAGATACTACTAAAAGACGCAGACAACTCTTCAACAACTGACAGCAATAAGATGACTGCTGTTGAGCCAACATCAGACACTGTTGTACTTGGAAGTGCTTTCATGACTTCTTTGGACTCAGACTCTTACACCAAGCATGGCTATACATCATATGGTACATTCGTTGACTTTAACGATCCATCTGGTGGTCAGGCTAAAGTAAAGTTAGAGTACCCAAGCCAAGAAGCTGAGTTTAAGGTGTACATGAGCTCTGGTACTACAACAACAGCTGAAGGCTCTGCATCCGGCGATATAACAACCGATGAGATTGTTGCTATCGACGTAGGCGCTGCTGTACTTGCTAGCCAAATTGAAGGCGATGAGAAAAAGCATAACTTAATTCTTGTCGGCGGACCTTGTGCTAACGCTGCAGCAAGAGTAATAATGGGCGTCACTGAAGAGAACTGTGCAGAAGGCTTCGAAGCAGGCAAAGGTAAAGTAAAACTGTATGAGAACGATGGCAAAGTTGCAATGCTAGTTGCAGGTTACAGTGCAGATGACACAAGACTTACAGCTCAAGTAGCAGCTAAGTATGGCACCTATTTCAAGGACCAAGCAGTTGCTGAACTTGAAGTAAGCGGTACATCCATCGATACTGCAGTCGTTGCTGAACCTGTAGCAGATGCTGGTACAGACTAAATTTAAATTTTTTTCTTTTTTTTCTTTTTCTTAAAAACCATGAAGAACTAGTTGTAAATAGGATACTTCCATCAAGGGTGGGACATCCAGTTAGTTGAAAATAATAGTGGGGAGGCTAAAAGTCTTTAGCGAAGCTAAAGGCTTAAGGCATAAAATATATTATGCTTACTTCTTGTAATCTTAACCTTAACTAAATCTCCAACTTTTGCTTTACAGTTAGGGAGAGTAATGCTTCTTTCCTTGGATGCAGCTATTTTCTCTCCTTTATACCTACCTTCACAGACTACTGTTGCTTTGATTACATCATTTTTCTTAAAAGGTTGAGGTAATTTTTTAGTTGGCTTAACATTAAAGTCTGAGAATGTATCCTTTAACTTGATGTCATGTTCTTTTTCTAGGTATTCTAATCTTTCATAGAACTCTTCCCAGGGAATCTGTTTAACAGGGTTCCTACCTTGTTTATAATTCAGGAAATTTTGAATCCCTAAAGGAGGAAAATTCTTTCCTGCACCTACTTTCTTAGCAAATTCTATGATTTTAGGCATATCTTTATCATTCATACCTGGAACCCAGACAGGACTGATGATAAGATCCATCTTTTCAGGGATATATCTAGCTATTTTTTTGATATGCTCTATGTTATATTCGCTTGTACCTGCCATTTTCTTTGCTAAGTTATCATCCAAAGCGTTTAAGGAGAGGTTTATCCTAGTCATACCTGCTTCTGCAAGTTTGTCTACTAGCTCTTTTGTTAATAACATCCCGTTTGTGTCTATAGAGATAACCCGAACTCCTTTTGTATTTTTTAGGTCCCTAACTAATTCCACTATAGGAGAATACAATAATGGCTCGCCATGTGTATTGATATGCGCTTCAATCTCATCACATTGCTTATATTCAACCAATTTCCTGAATCCCTGTACAAGATAATCCTTCTCAACAACAAAATCAACTTTCTTCTTTGTGGAGATACCTTCATCAACTGAACAGAATATACAATTTAGGTTGCAGCCTGTCAAAGGTTTGACCTCTATAATATTAGTGTTCCTATCCACCAATCCAATTGCTGAGTTGCCTATAAGAGGTATACCAGAGTTCTGATGGATATATATTGCCTTGTTGTTATTCAAAGAATATTTTAGTTCAGGAAAATACTTTGAAAGCAAACTATTAAACTTGTTATTAGCTTTTTTCTCAGACACGTCTTTAAATTCAATATGATTTCTTCCAATCTTAAAATCAGCAATATTTTCTAGTTCGTTTCTAGGGATATGAAAGTAGAACAACCTGTACAAAACCACCTTGATTTTATCATTATCATCATTGAATTCAAGGTCTTTAAACTTGATTTCTGCCATTAGAATAAGCATTAATACTAAATATTTAAATATTACTAGTAATTAACTATCCCGGGTGCGGATATGGTTCCTAAAGATAAAGAGATTATGATTACATTTGAGACTCTTTTTGAGCTTTTTCGAAGAGAAAAAGGTAGAGAAGAGCTGCAAAAACTTAGCCCTAGTTTCTTGAACGATGTAGTGGAATACCTTAAGGATAAAAACCAGTTTCTAGAAGCACAGAAGAATAAACAAGATATATTCAGTTCCACTGAAAGAGATAAGATTGAGAAAGAGATCAAGAATATCAAGGATACTATCAAGAGCCTCTACGATAGAAGAGAGAGAAAGATAATTAATCTTGCTCTAGACAAAGCACGTGCACCTAATATGCTTGTAGACACCTCTACTTTACTTGACGAAGAGAAAAAGCTTTTTGATGCTATTATAGATAGGCTAGGAAAACATAGAATAGGTGTACTACTGAATGTCCTAAATATGCAGCCGCCTGTAATTGAAGAGGCTAAGCAAGAAGAACCACCAATTTTCAAAGAAGAAGATGAAAAAACAGAAGAAAAGGAAAAAACAGAAGCAACAGAAGATGGAAAAGATGAAAAAACAGAAGCTGCTAATAACACAAAACAAGTCCGTTTCTTACATCCAGTGCCAAAGTTTGTCGGCGAGGACCTTGAAGTTTTCGGGCCTTACGACGAAGAAGACATCGCTAACCTTCCAACAAACATCGCTAACGTTCTCATAAACAAGAAAAGAGCAGAAGAGATTAAGGATGGGTAAGGCAAAAGCTTTTGGAGCGAAAAGCTTATAAACCCCCTATATTTCTCTCGTGCTATCATGAAAATTCCTAAGACTATCAAAAGGCTTTGTCCTTATTGTAAAAAGCATACAGAACATAAAGTAGCTCAGAACAAGAAAAAGAACGCAAGTTCACTTACCTATGGTTCTAAGGTTAGAGCTAAAAGAAGAGGCTCTGCACGTGGTTATGGCAATAGGGGCAGGTATTCTAAGCCAGCAATCACTAAGTTTAAGTTGACTGGCAAGAAAGTAAGCAAGAAAACAGACCTAAGGTATCAATGCAAAGTCTGCAAGAAAACACACATGCAGAAGAAAGGTATAAGAGCCAAAAGGGTTGAGTTTGTTTAATTCTAATCAATTTAGGTGAAAAAGGCCGTCTGTGCCATTATTGTCATTGTTGACGAAGTCAATAATGACAAGGCCAGATGAGACTTGCGAACTTGTTTTGAAGTGAGCAAGGCGAATAGGCCTTTTTAACCTAATTCAAATAATAACATTTTTTAATTCTGTTCTATTTCCCCTTCCTATGATACTAATAGCCCACTCTTCCAACCCAGAAGACAAGGATTATGAGCAGAAGATAATGCCGAACGGACTTAGATATATTGCTGCTGTTTTAAAGGAAAACAACCACGACGTCCAGTTGGTTAATTTCTCTGGCATGGGTTTTGAAGGGATAAAGGAAAAAATCAAAGAATTAGGGCCAGAGATGATTGGCCTTGGTTGTTATACATACAATAGGCATACTATCTTAAAGATATGCGAGATTGTAAAATCTGTAAACAAGGATATAAAAACAATCCTTGGCGGACCTCATGCAACATTGATGTATGAGCAGATTCTAGCTAATTACAAGGATGTAGATGTTATTGTTATAGGTGAAGGTGAAGAGACGTTTTTAGATATAGCAAACAATAAAGTATTAGAGAACATCAAAGGGATTGCATATAGAGGAGGTAAGACAGAACAAAGAGAACCAATATGTGAGCTAGACAAACTTCCTTTGCCATCAAAATACTTTTCTTATAGAAGACTAATAACAAGCAGAGGCTGCCCTGGCAATTGTATCTTTTGTTGTACTCCAGCTATATGGGGCACTAAGCTAAGATTTCGCTCAGCTAAAAACATTGTAGATGAGCTTGAGGCATTGAACAAAAAAGGCATTTCTTTCTTTGTTTTCTCTGACGATACGTTCACAGCGAAGAAAGACAGGCTTATTGATATCTGTAAAGAGATCCTGGATAGGAAACTAAATATTGTCTGGGATTGTAGGTCAAGAGTGAATTTTATCGACGAGGAACGACTTTTTTGGATGAAAAAAGCAGGCTGCATCTCTATTAGCTATGGAATAGAAAGCGGCTCTGAGAAGATATTAAAAAACATCAGTAAAGGAATAACAAAAGAACAGATAATAAAAGCTTCAGAACTAACAAGACTACAAGGCATACAGATGAATTTTTATCTTATAGTAGGGTCGCCTGGTGAAACAGAAGAGACAATTAAAGAAACAATAGAAATTTTAGAGAAATGCAAACCACAAAGCATAATTGTTTCTTACATGCAGATCACTCCAGGTACAAGGTTAAATAAAACAAGCAACCTAGAAAAAGAGTTCTGGCTTGAAAGCAAAGAGCAGAGCAAGAATTACATTTATGAACATGATATGAAAACATTACAAAAGTTTAGATTCATGATTGAGGATTATTTCAATAAAAAGAGATATAACTTTTATTACACAGAGGATTTCTTAAAACAATTGCTAGAAAAACAAGAGAACAGCACTGACCATAATAACCTTGGACTGATCTATCTAAAGAACAAAAAAGCTCAAAAAGCAATAAACCATTTTGAAAAAGCTATCCAACTGAATAAAGGCATGGTGCAAAGCTATCTAAACATTGGTGTAATCCTAGCAAAGATAGGCCAGATTGAGCCTGCATTAGATTTCTTTAAAAAAGCAATAGTAATGAACCCTGAAGATTCAATTGCTTACAACAATATAGGCAAACTTCATCACCAGGCAAAGAAATTCAGTCTGGCAGTTAATTACTTTCTTCAAGCTATAAACCTAAACCCAAGCTACGCAGATGCTTATTGCAACCTTGGTGTAAGTTTTGATGCTATAGACAAGAAACAAGAAGCAATTGATGCGTTTAAACAAGCAATAATAATCAACCCGTTTGATGTTTCTTTCTACAATAACCTGGCTGCTGCTTACGGCAAAAACAAACAATACAAAGAAGCGATGAATATTCTGAAAAAAGCCTTAGTTATAGACAAGAACAACAAGACAACATTGAATTTCATGAAGATTACATTGGAGAAGTTAAAAGGTTAACTTTATAAATACCCCTGGTTTTCTCCTCTTAATCAAA